>JAVZPJ010000003.1 GCA_038881635.1 Sulfolobales archaeon
GGATTCCCCTATATGAGCTATGTAGCAGTTGTTCTACCGTTTAATGCCGCCGGTGTAGACAGACACAAGCATCAGCACATCTCATACCATTCAAACACTCCAGAACGAAAATAACATGAACAGCAACAAAGCATGTGAACAACACAAGTAAACATCAAAAAGAAAACAGCCCCATAAGTTATGATGAAGCACTTGAGAGATGTTAGGAATACTAATCCGAGGAAGATTTTATTCACATATTCTAGACCCTGCTCTGCAGAGGTGGATAATATCATTCATCTGTAAATCCTGCTACTCCGATACCTAAGATATGAAAGCTCCAGATCATTCTGAAAGCCTATCGCAACTGTTTTGGTTTATATTGCTTTATGTTATTCTTCTTGATTGTTATGTGTACCTTATTTTTAGTGGAGATATTCTATCTTCTTCTTATCTCTTTTCAGCGGGTATTTCAATAGAAAGCTATAACTATGATTCTATATAAAGATAAAGCTTATAATCAGCTGTGAAGCTCTTGAGAGAAGACTGATGGTTATCTTTTGATATCTACCAGTCTTCGTTTCCTCTCATAATATCTGGATCCTAATAAATACCCCTATAATTCTAAGGATTAGTGGTGAGTTGAGATTAGAATTCTTATCGAGAATGTATCAATGCTATTACCAGATAATAGAGGAGGTATGAAGTATGCTGAGAAAGGTTTTATCTATGTGAAGGATGGGATCATAAGTGATGTAGGCGAAGGTGAAAGTCCTAGCGAGTACAAGTACCCGGATATCTTGATTAATGGTGAGAATAGAATGATAATACCAGGCATGATCGATGGATACTCTATATCATATCTATCACCTCTCAGCAGCCTGATAGCTCTCTCGAAGATTAAAAAAATCTCTGAGAACAAAGATCTTCTATCTGTTCTAAGTGATACAGACGTGTATTATCTTACAGTGATAGGAGTTATCTCAAGAGTTATGAGGGGAGTGACTACTGTTGTCACAGAGATTCCGAAAATAGATCTCGCAGTTAAAATAGCGGATCTACTTGGTGTGAGAATGATAGCTGTTGTCAATATAGATAGATATAGTAAAGAGGAGACCGCTGATCATGTGCTGAGGATGAGAAAGTATGAGAGGTATAAAGAGGATCTTTTGAGAGTAGCTTTTTATACTAGCAGATTAGAGCTTTTAGAAGTTATCAGAGAATTCATGCCCAACAACACGGTTTTGATTCATTGGAGTTTATGCGATAAGATTCAAGATGATTCGAAAGTGATAGTCGTAGACCCCCCACCAGATCTCTGCAGAAATTTAATGAGCATATCAACAGATCCTAATGTTAGCATTGATGAAGTGATCAGTGGGAGAAAGTTTATAGGCACAGGTGCTAATAGAAGCAGAATCGTGACAGATAACATGATCTATCAAATTGATAGAACAAGATTAAGCCTTGTAGATCTGTTTAATAGATTGACTAGAGATGTAGCAGGAGTATACGGACTCCCCACAGGTTTCATAGAGAAAGGTCTTTACAGCGATCTAGTTATGTACGATCTATCTCAACCTCCTGCCTCTCCGTTTTACCATGACAAGAATATTCTTCTTAGAATGATTCTATGGGATATGCCCAGAATAGAGAGTGTTATCATAGGTAAAGAAATTATTATAGATGGAGGAGAGATCCTCAGCGTAGGTAGTGATCTATATAGAAGAGCATATAGGAGGCTTAGAGATGTTATCAAAGATCTCGCCTCCGAAGAACTCTCCTCGTGATCTTTTATGGATTAGAAGAATAGCTAGAGGGGTTTATAATGCTAAATAGGTTTAGAACATATTTCAAGAGATTTATAACACCTATAGCACTCGCTATAGCTAAGTATGAGATTAACCCCAACATACTTACTCTCTCAGGATTCTCTATATCTCTACTAACACCCATACTATCTATGAAGTATTCCTTCCCAGGCTTTCTAATAGGATTACTTCTATCATCATTTTTCGATGTGCTGGATGGAGAGGTTGCAAGAGTTAGTGGTAGGGTATCAGGTTTTGGAGCGTTTCTAGATTCTACATGTGATAGGATTTCTGATGCTATCTATATCTACTCTCTATCATTTCTAGGTCTTGATCTTAATATTGTGATCATATTAATAGTGCTCAGCCTGATGATAAGCTATACAAGAGCTAGAGCTGAAAGTCTTGGTGTGAAAATAGAGGGTGTAGGGCTTATGGAGAGGGGGGAGAGGATAATTTATCTGGCCTTGATCTCTATTCTAGGCATCTTCTCTAGGGAGCTTATGATCATAGGCGCTTATATAATGATCATTCTAACGCTATATACTTTCATAGAGAGAGTTGTGCATGTTTCACAGAGCATGAGAAAAGTTTCTAGAGATAGATAAGAAATTCCCTTAGGATTATCCTTCATAGAGAACTCGGTACTCATATTTTTAAATTTAAATACTATAGGTTTATCATGGTTGAAGATATGTTCAGCATATTACACTCAGATGGTTCTTTCGTAAGAAAGATATTTGGAATGGTTATATCATCTCTAGAGGTCATACCGCTAAATGTGGAGAGCGATGGATTGAAGATTCTAGGTATATCCCCTGATAAGATGATAATGATCAAACTGGTAGCGCCTACACTCGCTTTCGAGGAGTTTAATCTAGATAGAGAAGTTAAGCTTTTTCTAGAGAAAGAGGATCTAAAGATGGCTATAAAGAGGTTAAGTAAGAGAGAGAAAGTTCATATAGAGTATAGAGAAGGTGATAGAGATCTTACTATGAGAATCATTAATCCGAAGACAGGTATTGAAAAAGTCCAACTAGTTCATTTGAGAGAAGAAGGTGAAGAACCTCCTGGAGAACTTGATCTTGAGCTAGAGACAGAAATACAGATCTCAAGTGATCTACTTTCTAGTATCATAAGAGATGTGGCTGTCGCATCTGACGAAGCTGAGTTCAACGTTCACAAATCAAAGCTCAGGATCAGAAGTTCTGGAGAGCTCATGAGATACGAAGCCGTGCTCGAAGAAGGTAGAGGTCTTTTGTCTATTAGTAGCAAGTCTGATGCTGTTGTATCCAAGTATGCTATAGATCTCTTGAAAACTATTGTTAAAGGTCTTCCTAAGGAGTCTCTTATAACATTATCATTCGGCCCTTCGAAACCCATGAAAATATATATACCTCTGGAAGGAGGGGCGAGCGCTGTATACTGGGTAGCTCCTAGAGCATGAGCTATCTATCATTCCAAAACTCTCTAGTTCTAAGATACTTCTTCTCAGCTTCTAGGATATTGATGAAAAGCTCTTGATCTGTTCTGCTATTCCATAGAATCTTTTTCGCAGTATCTATCCCGATCCCTACTCCCATAAGAGCGTAGAGAGCTTTCTTACCGTTAGATGCTATCATGTCAGCAGATTCTCTAAGAAACTCTATTAACTCTTTCTCATCACTTGTAAGAGAATCAGATCTCTTAATTATGTAAGGTCTCGTTAGAACTCTTCTCACGAGAGTTTTAGCTTTCTCACTCTCATACTTGTTCAACCCGACGAGAACCGCACCACATCTCTCACATCTAACAGGATCCTGTATATCTCTAAGTTTTTTAGAGTATGAATACCCGCATGAGAGACATATTAATTCTACATTCTTCTCATCAAGTCTTCTTCTTACAATTTCAGCAAGCATTTCTGGAGGTAGTGACTCGCCTCTTCTAACCACTTCGTATCCTGATAGAATTTCCAGAGACGCTTTAGCCATAATACTTAGACTAGATCTTGTGACATGAGAGAATGTAACCTTCCCCATGTTAACCCTCCTAAGAAAATCTCTTAGAACATCTAGATCTATGAGCTCATGCAGAGCTTCTCTAACGGCTTCTTTCCATAGAATCGTATTTCTATAGGATTCAGCAAATCTTCTAGCTTCTCTCAGCGAGATCTCTCTACTTATAACTCCGAGTTTTCTGGCCACAGAAACTATATACCATTTAATTTCATTAGATTCTTCAATACTTCTGACAATTCTACTTTCTATATGGTCTGTATCGGCATGTCTCAACGCTTCATTTCTGATTATTCTCTCGATCAAGATCGGATCTATATCAGATTGGAATAATAGAACTATAGAGTATGGAGTTATACCGGAAAACGATCTGATTGCAAGTTCTCTTAGGGAAGCTTGTAAAAGATATAGAAGAGCTCTATTACCTCTACTTCCAAGACATGTATATAAGAATAGATATGTAAAGCCGGATCCAGGATCAAACCATTTCTCAACCAGTATAAGATCTTCTCTGGGTAGAGGAGATCCTGAATTCACATGTTCCAAGGCGATTCTAGATATAATTTCAACAGCATCTCTAGACCATATCTCCGAAGCCTTCCTAGGATCAGATAGAGATAGATTAATCATGCTACAAACCTCTCGCGCAACACGATACTCCACAGGTATCTGCTGCCCAATCCATCTAGGTATCTTAATATTAGACTCCCTAGCCTCCTCCACGTAGATCTTATCTTCAGAAACTCCTCTAACAACCCAAAATCTTCCTCCCAGAGCTATAGTTGCATCTTCCTCTACTTCTCTAACTACAAACTCTTCATCTAGAGCTCCTATGATCTTTCTAGATATCATGTCTATCACATAGTATTTCTTAGTATCAGTGATCATCGTAGTAGAATAATAATAGATCTCACCTTTCCGAGTAGGCTTTATATTCTTTCCATCGTAAGTGAGCATCTTCAGCTCTTTCAGAAAGCTTATAACTTCTTCTATCTCTGAATCTTTTATATCTTTAAAACAGTAGCTTCTTCTCACAATTCTTTTAATATTTTCTATAGAAGCTTCTCCGCTCATTGAGATCCCTACTATTTGATGCGCTAGCACATCTAGAGGGTTAACTCTCACTCTAGCACTCTCAAGATTTCTTCTATTAATCCTCAGATCTGAGGCTCTTCTAGCTAATACACTGCTTTCAGCAATATCAAATAAGTTTAGCATAGGTATTACAAAGCCTCTAGATGGGATCTGCTCTCTATGACCGCTTCTCCCGATTCTCTGAATAAGCTTAGTCACCTGTCTAGCCGAAGAGATCTGAATCACATTCTCTAGAACTCCTATATCTATACCCAGCTCTAAACTTGATGTTGCTATGACTCCATCTATAAGACCTTCTCTAAGACTTTTTTCTGCTTCAACCCTCTCATCTTTCGAAAGAGATCCGTGGTGTACTAGCATGTTCAAACCTTTAAGTCTCAAAGCACTACCTATGTACTCAGCTTGATCTCTTGTGTTTGTGAAGATTAGAACAGGTTTCTTCAATCTCTCAAGCAATCTCTCGAGCATTTCGATTCTTATATCGCTTTCATCACTATAATGCGATCTGCGATCTATGAGATTCGGTATCACTATATTTACAAGATACTCTTTTCCAGATGATACATCGATTATATCATAGGCTCTGTTCACTCCTGCCAGAAATCTGGCAACCAGATCAGGGCTTCCAACAGATCCTGATACTCCTATTCTCATATGAGGTCCTGAAATCTCCCACAGTCTTTCTAGAGCTACACTGAGTTCACAACCTCTCTCACTATCAATAAGTTCATGTATTTCGTCTACTATTACATACTCAAGATCTCTGAACGCTTCTATGAGAGCTCTTGATGCTAAGATATTCTGAAGGCTTTCTGGTGTTGTGATCAGCATTATAGGAGGTTTCTCTCTGATTCTTTTTCTCTCACTATAAGATGTATCTCCATGCCATACTCTGATCTCTAGACCTAAGAACTTGAATAATTCAATCAATCTCTCAAACAGATCTCTATTTAAAGCTCTTAAAGGAGTTATATAGAGAATCTTTATTCCACTAGTAGCACTGCTACTCCTCCTATAGAGGATCTTTGAAAGTATTGGTAGTAGCACAGCATATGTTTTACCAGTTCCTACCGGAGCTATCACAAGAAGATGTTTTAGACTGCTACTCTCCTTAACATTATCTGATGTCTTCATCAGATATCTTATAACCTCTTCCTGGACCTTAGTAAGACTTTTAAACCTCAGGATCTTATCAATGGCTTCTCTTACTAGAGGATGTAGATTTTCCATCAGGTTCATTATTCTCACACTATCTAGAGCCTGCATCCACCAGCTCGATCTCTCTAGGTACTCTGGCTCTCATGGAGCGTTTTATGATTCGTGAGAATATTAGAGTAGCGTTCATTTCTTAGTTTTCTTTAAAATCTTTCTTTTAGCAGTTTCTTCTGTCTCAGCTTTTTCAGTTTTTTCACCACCTTTGGTTTTCCTTCTCGCAGTTCTCCTTCTAGTTCCGAGATACTGTGATACCTCTTCTAAGCTTTTAGAACCTTGGATCAGCTGATCCCATAGTTCTGTAGCCTGGATCATTATATTGATCTGATCTAACGTGAAATGACCTTCCTCTTCAATATCTTCGTATTCCTCCTCTTCCTCCTCTTCTCCGATCTCTTCAATATATTCATCTTGTTCGCTCTCGCTCATGGAGGTGACCTGGCTAATGTTATTATATATGTTCTAGCTATATTAATTTTCTTGATTCATATCCTGAGTTAGGTATCTATCTCTTCTCTCTTCAGTATTTCCTCTGATACTTTTTCAACTAGATTCTTATTCCACTTTTCATAATGTTTTATAACGATCCACACTCTAACAAGTCTTTCATATTCTATGCAATCTGTCTCAATACTCTCGCCAGATACTGTCTCTACTATTATCTTAGATTTTCTAACCTTACTATCACTACAGTCTTGCATAATACTTTTTCTTATAAGACCGTTAAGAGCCATACCTTCTAAATCTAGATAGTGAACTTTTCTACTCACTACAAGACACCTAATAAGAACTCTATTATTCTAGTATAATAAAAATTCAGGAGTCATCTATCTCTAGTGATCTCCTATTAGAAGAAGAGGTTTCACATCTTATATGTAGAACTCATTCTAAAAGAAGTTCTACTACCTACAATGACTTATAAACCGGATAAGCCTATAATAATAAGTCGTGGGTTTGAGAGCAGATGATGTTCTGTCCTAAATGTGGAGGTATAATGATCCCTGTACACTCTAAAGATAAGATGATTTTAAAATGTAGTAAGTGTGGATTTGAGGTTCACGCAACACAAGATGCTATACAAAGCTACTCTACCACTGTAAAGCCTTCGAGTGAGAGTAGGATTAAAACATCGAAGATAAGCGAATCTTCTTCTAAGATTCTTAGATCTCTAGAAGAGATAGAGCAAGAAAAGGAAGAGTTCTACGAGATATTCCTAGAGCTTTCCAGCGAAGAGAGTGAAGAGAAGGAATCTAGCGAGGAGTAATTCTTCTCTTTAGCAGGCTAGGTAGTTTTCTTCTATATCTTTCTAAAGATTCGAAGAGGAATAATCTTGATATAAGAAGTAGAATTGCTATGTTCTCAATAACAATCATAATAGATCCTATTATCGAATACTCCACGAACCTCGGATGTTCTATTAAACTAGATAGAACTAGAGGTCCTGTCACGGGATTAGATAGCAGTATGAACTTGTAGAGATCTGGAAGACCATAGAGATCTATGAAGAGAGATCCTATGAAGATCAGTACCAGAGGAATAGTGGGAAAACTTGAGAGAGATTGAGATATACGAACATCACTGCTCACAGCACCTATGAAAACTCCGAGGAGAGAGTAGAAGAACCCTGATAGAGCTATATAGAAGATAAGGATACCTATGACAATAGGCGACAACGGTGGAGATGTCTGATAGAGAGCGTATCCGGGAAAGATCTCTCCAAGTACACCAGCCGCACCGGGAAATACAGAGATCATAGTATTAAGAGAAGTAGCATTCATAGATGAAGGTATTGATAGAGTGAACATTTGAATGTATATATAATATCCGACTCCAAATCCCACAGATCCTAATATTCCCACAAACATCCCAGCCACAGACTTGGATAATATAATTAACTCTCTCTTCAAAGGCATTGTAAGCAGTATCTCCATCGTTTTCTCCTCATTCTCTACAGCTGTTGAGATCGCTGAATAACTTAGAGTAGATATTACTATCATCATAATTAGTACTAGAATTATAAGAGGTAGAATTATAAAGCTTTCCGCTAATGAGAATGGAAATAGAATCTTCTTTTCAGGCTCATAGTACATTAGGCTGTAGGAAGCAGGGTTCTTGATAAACTCAAGCTCTAGATCTGTTATATTTTTATATTTAGCGTATAGAGATGTAGATATAGTATTTATAAGCTCTTCTATTCGTGGGAGGATTGTCGAGATGCTCATCTGGTATGCAAGACTACCTCTATAAGGTGCTAGAATATACAGAGATAATTTACTACTACTAAGAATCCCAGGTATCGAGCTCATATTTATGACAACTATTGGATTATCAGCTGTCTTAGGAAGCTCGATAGAGTTGAGATAGTATATCTCAGGTGTGATTCTCATATTAGGAGCCAATGTTTTAAGGAGAAGTATGAACTCTTTTTCTATGGGTGTATCAGTGTAGTTATATAGATATATAGAGATCTTAAGCTCGCTAAGTGAAGAAGATATAGTACTTTGAAAAGCTGTCAAGCTTATAAATAATCCTAGTAGTGGCATTAATGCTATACCTAGGATCATTGGGATCCATATTCTAGGATCTCGTATCATATCGTAGAAATCTTTCTTAATCAGTACCTTGAGACTCATCAGATAGCCCTCCTTTCTCTAACAAGTTTTATAAAGGCCTCGTCTAGATCCCTACTACCGGTTATGCTAAGAAGATCTTTTATATATCCTTCGCTTAGTATGAGTCCTTCATCTATTATAGCCACGCGATCACATAGTTCTTCAGCTTCTTTCATTTCATGTGTTGAGAAGAGCACTGTTATACCTTTCTCTTTTGAGTATCTTCTTATAGTATCTCGAATCTCTTTCTTCTGAATCGGATCTAATCCTACGGTAGGTTCATCGAGTATAGCTACTCTAGGTCTGATCATGAGTGCTCTTGCAACTTGTATTCTTCTCTTCATACCTTTCGAATACTCTTTCATAGGTCTTCTGAGATCTCTCTCGGAAAGCCCTGATATTTTAATTCCCTCTTCTAGAACTTCATCTGCCTCTTTACCTCTATAATAGATCCTTGAAATCATATCTAGATACTCTATACCTTTAATATTCTTATAAGAACCAGCTTCCTCTGGAAGATAACTAATGATCTTTCTTACATTTTCAGCATCTCTAACCACATCAAAACCTTCTACATAGGCTTCACCATATGTGGGAAGTATCAGAGTAGATAGAATTCTAAAAGTAGTAGTCTTGCCAGCACCATTAGGTCCTATAAGTCCGTAAACCTCGCCTTTCTCAACGCTAAAAGAAATACCTTTCAAAGCTTCGAAAGAACCGAATCTCTTCACTAGATTCCTCACTATAACAGCTTTATCACTGTTTTTCATAAGTTGAACCTTCTGAGACCCATAGAATAGTTTCATCTAATGTTTTTAAGCATTCTCAGATTAGTTTTGATGGTGAACCTGATATTGCCTATAGAAGTGAAGGATCTAAATAAATTTATAGAGATAGCCTCTAGAGCTATAGAATGCAGGGTTGTCAGAGGTGGAGAAAAAAGATCTTCTAAGATCAAGGCTAGAACTAGGAGATACCTCTACACCTACGTAGTTAAAGAAGAAGATCTAGAGGGTTTGATCTCGAAACTTAAAGAGGTGTGCAAGAACCTAGTAGAGATAGGTAGCTAATGCCTCAAGAAATCTTCGACAAGATGAGGATTCTCTGGTTCGGGAAAGAGCTAGATCTTAGCGGACATAATATCTGGAGATTTAACTATTCATTAAGAGTAAAAGATTTCGGGATAAGTGATAGAGAACCTCCTCTTTATATAGTTATTGAGCATCTGCTTTTAGCCGAGAATGGAAAATACATTCTCAGAGTCTCAACTTCTCAAGGGATCTTATACGAAGAAAGATCCTTGGGCAATGTGAAAGATATTGATGCAGGAATACAGCTTCTAAACCTGATCTATGCTTATGTGAATAGCTATAAAGATAGAGCTAGAAGTTTTAATGCTGAAGTGGTGGAATATATAAATCCTCTCAACGCTTACAAAGAGATCTATGAAACTCTAGAAAATACGAAACCTCCCGTATTCTCAAATCTTTTGGAAAGAATAGACATTATAGATGATATTCATAACATTTACTCTCAGATGATTCTAAATGTTAATTGGAGGTATATTCTTAGATTCGAATCATATGCAGATCTCGAGCAAGAAGACGTGTAGATCGGTGCTCATAGAGATCTACTATATATAAGATTTGAACTATTACTCCTACTAGGGTGTTTAAGATAGCAGGTGTAAAAAGAGTTGTTCTAGACAATGCATCTCATCATCCTCAAAATAAAGAGTTCAGCGAGCTAGCTAAATGGCTTTCAGAAAGACTAGGTGTTGAACTGAAGATCATCGAGGAAGATTATGTGTACGCTAACGAGCATGGCGAGAAAGATGATTTCGGATTCGCATGGCTTCCACAACTATTTGTAGAACTTGATGATGGAAGAGTTGTACTCGTTCTCTCTAAGATACCATTTAACACAGCAACTTTAAAACCAGATCTCGATGAAGCCAAAAAGATCATAGAGGCTAAGCTGAGAGATATAGGAGTTTTATAAGGATTCTAAGGCTCAAGCTCTCACTCTATAAACTCCTCGAATAAGATCTAGGTCTTATCTTTTAAATGAATGCTTATATTGGTTTTTAATCTATCATAGTTGGTGAAAGTCCATTTGTGTTAAGGATCTACAATACTCTTAGTAAGAGCATTGAGGAGTTTAAAAGTTCTTCAGAAGGTATTGTAAAAGCATATTTCTGCGGACCTACACCCTACGATCATACTCATCTAGGTCATGCTAGATCTTATGTAGCATTTGATTTTCTTAAGAGACATATAATGTCTAAAGGTTATAATGTCATCCATGTTCAGAATATAACTGACATAGATGATAAGATCATAAAAAGATCTCAGGAAGAGAAAAAAGATTGGAAAGAGATCGTCGATTACTATAGTAAGGAGTACATGGATCTAATGAAGCAACTAGGTATAAGCATTGATCTTCATCCTAGAGTTACAGAGCATATAGAGGATATAATAAGTTTCATCCAAGGACTCATAGATAAGGGTCATGCATATGTAGCTCCTAGCGGGTCTGTATACTTCGATGTGACGACATATAGCGACTACGGGAGACTTAGTGGAAGAAGATTTCAAGAAGAATGGCGTCAGGAAGAAGAGTTTGTGAGAGAGAAAAAGAATCCATACGATTTCGCCCTATGGAAAGCAGCTAAACCTGGAGAACCTTACTGGAATTCCCCGTGGGGGAGAGGCAGACCAGGTTGGCATATTGAGTGTAGTGTTATGAGCTCTAAGTATCTGGGATCTGAGATTGATATTCATGGAGGAGGTCAGGATCTTATATTTCCCCATCATGAAAATGAGAGAGCTCAGAGCGAGAGCTACTTCGGTAGATCTGGGTGGGTTAGATACTGGGTTCACATAGGCTATCTAACCATATCCGGCGAGAAAATGAGTAAAAGTCTTGGAAATATAGTGCTCCTCAAAGATGCCATAGCTAAGTGGTCTCCTCAAGTTATCAGACTCTGGATCTTTTCAGCTCACTATAGAAAGCCTTTAGATTATAAGGAAGAAGCACTAGAACAAGCCTCGAGACTTTATAAGAAGATCAGAACTTCATATGAACTTCTCCTCAGAATCATATCAGAGAATCCTATTGAACACAAGCTGAAAGAAAAAGAACTAAGTATATGGAGAGAGATAGATTCTATACAGATTGATTTTGAAAGTGCTCTAGATAACGATCTTAACACTCCAGAGGCTCTAGCCCAGGTTAATAGACTTATTACACTAATCAATAGCGAGATTATTACAAGTAATAGTAGCAGCCTAGCTCTTAAAGCACTTAAAACACTTGAAAGAATGGATAGAATACTAGGAATACTTCCTATAGAGAGATCTAGCCTGAGATCAGAAGATCTGGAGGATATGATTAGATTAGTAGTAGAGATCAGAAGAAGGCTTAGAAAGAAGAAACTTTATGAAGAAGCTGATTGGATCAGGGAAGAGCTTATGAGAAGAGGTGTAAGGCTACTTGATAGAGGAGAGGAAACCACGTGGATCAGAGAATAAAATCTTAGAATCCTACTATCAATGCATGATCCTGGTATATACTAGAAATCTTCTTGAGACTTCTTATTCTTACTTCTCTCAGGACTCGGATCTAATCCTGTCCTCAGGTCTACAAGATGTTTCTCAATAGCGTACTCAATTAAACTCCTATAATCAACATCTTCTAGCTTTATCTCGTTAAGCTCGATCCCTCTTCTCTTTAGCCAGTCTATGAAATCTTCTACAAGTCCTCCGTATATGATCTTATCAAGGATCTCTGTTCGATCTATTATGAGATCCTTTACCCTAAGATCTAAATTTCTACGCTCTTTCTCTCTCATCAGAACCATCTTCATCCATATTTTATCTTCAGAGATTAAATCCTTTAGAATAAGAATCTCAGGAGCTTCTCAGCGTAAGAGTATCCAAAACCTCAGGAACCACAACCTCATAGCTTCTAAGAATCTTTCTCAACTCTTTATCTTTGTTAAGAGCTTCTGCAAATTCTGTTATTACCGATGCCTCGCCGTGATTTAATATTATCTTCCTAGGCTTAGGCTCCATATTGGCTAGAAACGATATAAGCTGATCTCTATCACTATGACCTGAGAATCCTTCTACACTGTATACTTCCATAGCCACCTTAATCACTTCAACTCTTCCATCCTCGGTGTAAAGCGTTATCTCTTTAGCTCCATCTCTTATCTTCCTACCTAGTGTTCCTTGAACTTGGTAGTTTACGAATATAAGAGAGTTTCTAGGATCTGAGGCTAGATATCTGAAGTATTCTACTACAGGACCTCCTGTCATCATGCCACTCGTAGCCATTATTATTGAAGGCTCCTTGGATTCTATTATATCATTTCTGGCATTTCTATCATCAACTCTCTTGAAAGTCTCGTATGTGAACGGGTTTTCACCTGATTTAAAGAGTTGGAATGTTTCTCTAGCTAGAAGCTCTGGATACGCCATATATATGGCTGTCACCTCATCAATCATTCCCTCTATATACACCGTGGTCTCTGGTATGAGTTTTTTCATGAATGCCTCCCTAAGAACTAGCATTATCTCTTGAGCTCTTCCAACGCTTAGAGTTGGTATGAGGACTTTTCCATTTCTCTCTACAGTTCTTCTTATAATCTCGATAAGTCTATTCTCAGCCTCATTTCTAGGCGGTAGAACTGTTGTTCCATATGTGCTCTCAAGTATTATAGCATCTACTCTGGGAAACTGATCGTCAGCCTTGTCTAGGAGTCTTGTCTTCTGATACTTCATGTCTCCTGTGTAGAGTATATTATAGAATCCATTGCCTATGTGAAGATGAACCATAGCAGATCCTAGTATGTGCCCTGCGTTATAGAATGTAAGCTTTATATCTGGTGTTATATCTGTAGTCTCACCGTATTTGAGAGGTATGGTGTGAAGGATCATCTGCTGAACCTCTCTATGAGTATATGGAAGAGTTCTACCTTCTCTTCTAGATAGGTCTAGCAGATCTAGCTGAAGCAAAGTCATTAGATCTCTAGTAGCTTCTGTGGTGTAAACAGGTCCTCTATACCCGAATTTGAATAATAAAGGAACAAGCCCGCAATGATCTATATGAGCATGACTTATTATAATCGCATCAATATCTTCTGGACTAAGATCTATGGCATCAATTCTAGGATAAGAATGAGGAAGTTTTGAAACACCTGGATTAAGACCGAAATCCAGTAGAACTTTACTTTCAGCAGTCTCAACCAGTATAGAAGATCTGCCTACCTCTTTAAATCCTCCTAATGCCGTTATTCTAACATATTTGCTACCTAGAACAGAGCCTCTGTGAATGTTTTCGCCAACAGATCTAAGTACTTTTATTCTGTAATCACTCTGCTGAAGCATGTAGTTTATAATTCCTTCTAGAAGTCGGGATTCCTGAGAAATTTTTCTCACAACCTTAGGTCTCCAACCTGTTTCAACTAGTATTTGTTTGAGAGTCTTCCCCTCATCTCCTATCACAAGTCCTGGTTTCACTGCCTTGATCACTACTTCTCCTAAAACATCATCGAATACTATATCCTTCTCCGTCACCCCAGCCTCAGGATCCAGCATGCTTAGAATTATTTTCTTAGCCTCCTTAGGATCTTTTCTTGCACTCTCATCTACCTTGATCACAATTCTTTTTCTAATAGTCTTCGCAATATTCTTTATGAAGCTAGAATCTGCTGTTATAAATTCAGGATTTCTAACATACACTACGATGTAAGGTCCTTCGAACTCTATTCTTCTCAGGCCAGCTTCTCCAGGGATGTTGCTTGCGATCACCTTTCTCATGTTCTCTAGTATCTTATCTCTCATCTCCTACTACCTCAGATAAAACTTGTTTTAAGAGTGTCTAATTGAAAGTATATTGTTTCAGGAGATTATTTATCTTATGGGGAAATAAAAGTCTTTAACACCAGATCTTGTTATAGCTACTACATCAACTCCTTCTCCTGTGAATACATCTCTTTTGATAGCTGAGGTTACAGCTTCTCTCGCTAGTTCTACAGCTTTGTCTAATTCTAGGTCTTCTGAGTATCCGTTTTCTAGAACGCCGATCGCGATAGGACTTCCACTACCTGTTGCTACATATTTCTCTTCCGTGAGATCCCCGAATATGTTTATCTGGAAAAGTCTGGGTCTTTCATCGATTCCTCCGAGTAGTAGTTGTACTATGTAGGGGAAGTACTTACTCTCGTTGAGGAGTAGAGAGAGGAGGCTGGCCATAGCCTTAATACTCATTCTCTTTCCCGTTCTTAGGTAATATAGATTATCCTCGGTTCTAAGATAGTGAGCTAGTATCTGAGCATCTGCTACTAATCCTGATATTGTTAGAGCGCTTCTCTCATTGATGATCTCAATCTTTCTAACATTTCTATGAGCTACATAAGTTCCTGCCGAGGCTCTTTTATCTGCTGCTAACACTACATAATCTCTTCCTACTAATCCTATTGTTGTAGTCCCCTTCAATACCTTCTCAATATAATCCTGATCTACGGGATATCTACTAGAGAACATGCTACTCATCTCATCCACTCTTCATATATTTTTAAGTTTTTAGCCTTAATTAAGCTTATATTACACTGATGACATACGTAGGTGTTGTATTTGAATAGCTCCTCTTTTCATCAGATAGATCTTCCTAAGAGAGTTATTATAGGTGATGGTGTAAGAAAAGATCTTCCTAAACACCTCATAGAGCTTGGAGTTTCAGGAGAACTCATCATAATCACAGGATCTAGCTCAACTGTTTCTATGGGTAGAGAAATATCTGAGATACTTGAAGAAGCAGGCTACGAGACCTACGAGTATATTTCTCGAGAGGCTAGCATAGATTCTGTGAACAGCCTGATGGAGGAGATCTCGAGAGATAAATTAGAAGCAAAAGGAGTCCTAGGAGTTGGAGGAGGGAAGGCTATAGATACAGCCAAATATCTAGCCTGGAAGCTCGGCCTACCATTCATATCAATTCCAACAAGCCCTTCTCACGATGGTATCACATCTCCTTTCGCATCTTTAAGAGGTCTTCAAGTAGTAGTATCTATTAAAGCAACCACTCCTCTCATGATACTAGCTGATATAGAGCTCATATCGAAAGCTCCTAGGAGATTCCTCCTAGCTGGTGTAGGAGATCTTATAGGAAAATTTACAGCGGTTCTAGATTGGAGACTTGCTCACAATCTTCTAGGAGAGTATTACGCAGAGTACGCTGCCTCACTAGCGATTCATAGTGCGAGACATGTCATATCATCTTGGGAGAAGATAGTGTATGGTAGTAAGGAGGGTTTTAGAGTGGTTATGGAGGGTCTTATCAGTAGTGGTGTTGCGATGTGTATAGCGGGTTCGACAAGACCAGCAAGCGGTTCAGAACATTTATTCAGCCACGCACTGGATAAGATAGCAGGATATCCCGCTCTTCACGGGGAGCAGGTTGCCGTGGGTACTATCATGATGTCATATCTTCATAATAGGAACTGGCGTAAGATAAAAAGATTTTTAGAAAGAATAGGTGCACCTACGACAGCTAGAGAGCTAGGAGTCTCCGATGAGAAAGTTATCGAGGCTCTAACTATAGCTCATAAGATAAGACCTGATAGATATACTATACTAGGTAGAGATGGTCTCTCTTGGAAGGCTGCAGAGAATCTTGCAAGAGTGACTGGTGTGATCTCCTAAAATACTCTGATAGATACCGAGATATTTCGAGAGACGTCAGAGCATATCTCAAAGCTTATAAGATGGAATATTCAAATCTACCTTAGGTATTCAGATGGTAACTGCAAGAGAAGTTCCTGCAGATATTCTCATAAGATCGCTAGCTGAGAAGCTGAAAAAAGATTTCGGAGAGATAATAACACCTCCTTACTGGGCTATTTTCGTGAAAACCGGAGTATTTAAAGAGAAACCGCCTCAAGAACCTGATTGGTGGTATATAAGGGCTGCATCAATCCTTAGAAAACTATACATATCCGGAAGACCTATAGGAATAGAAGGTTTTAGAGTGATCTATGGAGGTCTTAAGAGGAGAGGTAGTGCACCGCCTCACTTCAGGAGAGGTAGTGGTTCTGTTATAAGACATATTCTAAGGCAGCTAGAGAAAGCAGGATTGGTAAGGAAAATCCCTGGGAAGGGTAGGGTATTAAGTAGTAGAGGAAGATCTTATATTGATGAGATAGCATACAAGATCTTCGTCGAGCTAGCTTCCCAGAAGCCTGAGCTTAATAAGTATCTCATGAGATAATATTATATTTAGGGGGTGTCACCTCTCATGAGCTATGAAGATACAGAGGTTTATGATGAAGAGCTTGAAATGTTGAAAAGAAGAAAGATCGAAGAGATCTATAGAAGAGGAGAACTTGAAAGAGCTGAAAAAGAGAAAAGACTTAGAGAAGAAGCTATAAAGCAGGAGCTTCTGAGAAGAATTCTTACACCAGAAGCTAGAGAAAGGCTTTCTAATATAAGGCTTGTCAAGCCTGAGCTAGTATCAGCCCTAGAGAATCAACTTATAGCTCTTGCTCAGAGTGGGAGAATTAAAGTACCTATATCAGATGAAGATTTGAAAGAGATCCTATCTCAGATATCTGAGAGGACGAGAAGAGATATTAGGATTACCATAAAAGAGAAGTAGGTGTTTTTAGATGGCTCGTGCGAAAGCTCTTGCTAGAAAGCTCAGACTTGCTAAGAGAGAGAAGAGCAATTCTCCGATACCTGTTTGGGTTGTAGCCAGAACTCTTAGAAAAATACTTTATAGACCTAGGAGGAGAAATTGGAGAAGAAGCAAATTAGATGATGTCTAGGTGAGAGATCAAGTTGAAAGAGAAGAACGAGGCTATATATGTGATCCCTCTCAAAAGAGTTTACTGGGGTGGAAGTAGAAGAAACAGAGGTAAGAGAGCTGTCAGACTTATTAGAGAGTTCATAGAGAGACATTTTAATGCTAAAAAAGTTCTGCTTGATGAAAGCATTAGCGAGTTTATATACTCTAGAAAAATCGAGAAACCTCCTAGAAGGGTTATTGTCAAGGTTTTCAAGATAGATGAGGGAGTATATAAGGCTACACTAGCTTCTGAAGTTGTTAAGGGTTAGAAGATGAGTATATCTTCAGAGGTTTTTCATATTGAGAGAGCTTCATACTATAGGAATCCTAATATAGGAGTTTATGTGTATGCAAACAACAGATTAGCCATAATACCTCCGAACCCGGATCCCGATCTTAAAAGGTATATTGCAGAAGTTCTCAAAGTCGAGAAGATTGTTGAGACTAAGATATCAGATCTGTCTCTGATAGGTGTTATGATTAGCGGGAACGAGAAAGGCCTCCTCCTACCTAAGACGGTTAAAGAAGAGGAGTTAAGGATTTTAAAAGAGAATTTCGATGGAAACATAGAGATTCTCAGAATCAATGCGAACGCTATAGGGAATCTAATTGCAGCAAACTCCTTCGGAGCACTAGTATACAGAGAAGCTGATAGCGAGGTTATTAAAATCGTTAAAGACGTGCTAGAGGTTGAAGTAGTAGAGAGAGGAGCTCTAGCAGGCATACCTACAGTAGGTTCTATAATCGTGGTCACAAACAGAGGTGGCATAGCTCATCCTGATATCTCTGAAAAAGAGTTGAAGATCTTAGAAGAGATCTTCAGAGTGCCATTTTATAATGCAACTATTAACTTTGGTATTCCATTTGTAAGATCAGGTCTTATAGCTAATGATAAAGGAGCCCTCGTAGGATCTAATACGACCGGACCGGAAATCTTAAGAATCTCGAAAGCTTTAGGTATTAGGGGTTAGAAGAAGTGAGTGAAGTAAAGATCTATAGAGTGAGAGGTTTAGCTTTGTTCGCACACGATAAGTATCCTGAGTGGAGGAAATTTGAGATAGAGGTAAGAGCTTTAAAACCACAGCATGCTGAGGAGATAGCATATTCTCTGCTTGGTAGCAGGCATAAGATCAAGAGAAAGAACATAAAGATCCTTGACATCAAAGAGATCTCATTGAATGAAGTCAGAAACAAGTTCATAAGAGAACTCTCAGAAGCAGAGGGATTTGAAATTGTCAGATGAAAAAAACTCTACAAGAGATCAGAGAATTGAAGCTTTAGTAGCTGAATTAGGAAGAGTTGAAGAGTATCTAAGAGTTCTCCAACAGAATCTTGGTGTAATACTTCAAGAATTAGAGGAAATTAGAATAGCCAGAGAAGCTTTAGAAGGCCTTAAAAACTACAGCTCTAATGAGATCTTGATAAGCGTAGATAGAAGAGGACATGTATATGTTAAAGGCCTAGTCTCTTCAAGAGATGTAGTGCTCACACATATAGGAGGCGAGTACTTAACGGAGCTACCTCTTGAAAGAGCTTTCAAGATACTTGAAGAGAAAGAAAGCGACCTAAAGAAAGCGCTAGACTCTCTTAACCAGGAGATTAATGAGGCTAGACAGGTTTATGAAAGGCTTTACAACGCCTTAAACACTTTAATTGCAGAGAGAGAAAGAGAGAGAAAAGAAAAATAGCACACAGAAGATGCCTGGGATTCAGCTCTGATATAGGTTTATATCGGTTGATCTCTTTTCGCTATAAAATATTAGGAGAAAAGACTAAGTTCTCCGCCTACTAGGAAGAGGTATAGAAAAAGAAAAGCTGAGTGGAGACAGGTATACACACTAACCATGGGAGAAGAATAAAAATCAAACAATATAAACCTATATAAAACTCGAAACCGTTTCACTAGATAGTAAAGATATGTTTACAAACCTTATATCAAACATATTTGCAGGCTACATACAGCATTAAAAAATATAGATGTGAAACGCCAGAGATCTACTTAATAACCTTCGCGGAATAATGATACTGGATGATATGCTCTGCTGTGAGATCCAAGCTGTTGTGAGAAGACTTCCTGGTTAAACATGTTTTTATAAGCTCTAGAATGAGTATATATTTTTGAGTGTCACGGAGGATCATATATGTCTGAGCATCAATCTTCTAGATCTTCTAAGAAGTTGGAGTTTGATCTATTTAAACACGAGCTAGTACCTATCCACGAGCTAGTACCCGTGGAAGAGGCTGTCAAAATACTTAAAGAGCTTGGGGTGAAACCCGAGCAGCTTCCATGGATTAGGGCAAGTGATCCTGCTGTCAGAGCTATAGGAGGTAAGCCTGGTGATATCGTAAGAATTATCAGGAAGAGTCCTACCGCAGGAGAAATAGTTGTTTACAGATACGTTATAGCGGGGTGAATCCCTATAAATCCTAGACAGAGGAAATACCAGATCTACATACCTAGTCCTGATGATAGATGGATTATTATAAAATCTTTTATAGAAGAGAAGGGCTTGATCAGACAGCATCTAGATAGCTATAATGATTTTGTTTCTAATAGACTTAGAGAGATTATTTTAAGTGATGGTGTTATAACCACTCCAATACCCAACTACTATGTAGTCATAACAGATGTAGAGATCGGAGCACCTTCTGCTAAGGATATCAGCGGAGCTGTTCTAAAGGATCAGGATTTCACACCAATGCTCTGTAGGTATAGGAATATAACCTATGCAGCCCCTGTAAGGGTCACTCTAGTACAAGTTGAAGATGGTATGAAAGGTCAACCTGTCACGGTTGAGATCGGAGAGATCCCTGTGATGATCAGGAGTATTCTAGATCCTATATCAAAGATTCAAGATCCTAACGAGTTAAGAAAATTAGGGGAGGATCCTAAGGATCCAGGAGGTTATTTCATTATAAATGGTAGTGATAGAGTTATAGTAGCTCAAGAGGATATGGCTCCAAATAGAGTTATAATTGATAAAGTCAAGGAGGGTATCAGTGCTACCCATACTGCTAAGATCGTGTCCGCGACAAGTAGTATTAAAGTTCCTCTAATACTAGACAGACATAAAGACGGATCTCTACACATATCAACACCCTCCATACCTGGAAAGATACCTCTTGTAGTTCTCATGAGAGCTTTAGGTATTGAGAGCGATAGAGATATAACTCTAGCAGTATCGCTAGACCCCGAGATACAGAAGGAATTGCTACCTTCACTCATACAGGTTTCAGAGATTAGAACCACGGAGGAGGCACTACTATTTATAGGAAATAGAATCGCTACTGGACAGCCTAAAGATGTGAGAATACAGAGAGCCGAAGAAATCATAGATAAATACCTGCTTCCACATATAGGAACAAGTAGAGATAAGAGAATCGATAAAGCTCTATTCCTAGGACAGATGGCTTGCAAGCTTTTAGAAGCTGTCATAGGTAGGAGAGGGTTTGATGATAAGGATCACTATGCTAATAAGAGAATTAGACTTGCAGGAGATCTTCTCGCAGTCCAGTTTAGGGCTGCCTATAAAGCTTTTCTGAAGAACTTCAGAGAGCAACTTATCAAGGCTAAGACGAGATCTAAAAAGGTTTCAGATAGAAACATATTAATACTAGTTAGATCCGATATAATAACAGAGAGAATCAGACATGCAATGGCCACTGGAAACTGGGTTGGAGGTAGAACCGGAGTAAGTCAGATACTAGATAGAACGAATTGGATCTCCATGCTAAGTCATTTGAGAAGAGTTGTATCTCCGCTAAGCAGAAGCCAGCCTCACTTCGAAGCCAGAGATCTTCATGGAACTCAATGGGGTAGATTCTGTCCATTCGAAACACCCGAGGGACCTAACTGTGGTCTGGTTAAGAACCTGGCTCTAACAAGCTATATATCTGTAGGTGTTGACGAGAACGAGGTTCTAGAGTTTATATATAGGATCTCAGATGAAGACCTCAAGCTTGTACCGCTTCAAGAAGTGTATCTGAAGGCTAGACGAGGTGAGGATGTTCAAGATCTTCTGAAGTATTCGAAGGTGTTTCTCAACGGAAGGCTTATAGGATTTGTAAGAGATGGAGAGAAGTTTGTTAGATATATGAGATCTCTTAGAAGAAGTGGAAAGCTACACTACGAGGTAGGCGTATCTCATCTGAAGACGGATTACATAGATGAGGTTTATATAAATACAGATCGTGGAAGAATTATGAGACCTTTAATAGTCGTTGAAAACGGCAGGATCCTTCTAACCAAAGAGCATGTAGAAAAGCTAGCTAGGAAAGAACTTAGATTCACAGATCTTCTCAGATTAGGTGTGATAGAGCTACTTGATGCAGAAGAAGAGGAGAACGCATATGTAGCCTTAAATCCTGAGGATGTGACCAAAGAACACACACATCTCGAAATATTCCCTCCATCTATTCTAGGTGTGGCCGCCTCTACAATACCTTATGCAGAGCATAATCAGAGTCCTAGAAACACCTATCAATCAGCTATGGTTAAACAGGCTGTAGGCATATATATGGCTAACTATCTTCTCAGAACAGATTCAAGAGGTCATCTTCTTCACTATCCTGAAAAACCTCTTGTGCAGACCAGAGCTCTAGAGCTTATAGGTTATAATGAAAGACCTGCAGGACATAACATGGTTGTCGCGGTAATGAGTTTCTCAGGATACAACATGGAAGATGCTGTTATAATGAGTAGGTCGAGTATTGAAAGAGGTATGGCGAGATCGACTTTCTTTAGAACTTATGTCACCGAAGAGAGAAGATATCCAGGAGGTGAGGAGGATAGAATTGAAATACCCGATCCAAGCTCCCACGGATTTAAAGGTAAGCAGTATTACAGGTTCCTTGAGGCAGATGCGATAGCACCTGTAGAAGCTCCTATGAGAGGAGGCGATGTTCTGATAGGAAAAACTTCTCCCTCTAGATTCATGGAGGAGATGAAGGAATTCACAGCAATCTCCGCTAAGAGAAAGGATACCTCCGTAAGCCTGCGCTATGGCGAGAAAGGTGTTGTTGATCATGTGGTGATCACTACAAGTCTAGAAGGACATAGACTTATCAAGGTGAGGGTGAGAGATTACAGAGTGCCTGAGATAGGAGATAAATTCGCATCAAGACATGGCCAGAAAGGTGTTATAGGCATGCTATTCCCTCATTTCGATATGCCTTACACCTATCAGGGTATAGTACCTGATCTGATTATAAATCCACATGCTCTGCCGTCTAGAATGACTGTAGGCCAGCTGATAGAAAGTATCGCAGGCAAGGTTGCAGCTTTGAGAGGTAGTTTTGTAGATGGAACTCCATTCCTCGGAGAAAAGATCGATGATCTGAAGAAACAATTACTCCTACTAGGCTACCCTGCTGATGGTACGGAACCTATGTATGATGGGAGAACCGGAGAGCTTATAGGAAATCCTATTTTCATAGGTATTGTATATTATCAGAGGCTGCACCACATGGTTGCTGATAAGATTCATGCGAGAGCTAGAGGTCAGGTACAGATACTAACCAGACAGCCTACAGAAGGTAGAGCGAGAGAGGGAGGTCTTAGATTTGGCGAGATGGAGAGAGATGTTCTAATAGCTTACGGGGCTTCGTCACTGCTTAGGGAAAGGCTTATGGAGAGTAGTGACAGAACTACCATATGGGTTTGCGAGCAGTGTGGACATATAGGCTGGTATGATAGGAATAAGAAGAGAGGTATATGTCCGATCCACAAGGATCAAGCCAATGTCTATCCTGTAGAGGTCTCATACGCTTTCAAACTTCTTCTGCAAGAACTTATGTCAATGATGATCATGCCTAGAATTATTGTTAAAAAGAAGACGGAAGTGTATAGAGAGAGGTGATAAATTTTGAGCGAGTATATGATCGAAAAAATAAAATTCGGTATACTATCTCCCGAAGAGATTAGGAAGATGTCTACTGTTCAAATAATATCAAAAGATCTGTTTGACGACGACGGAGTACCTATAAGAAACTCTATAATGGATCCAAGACTTGGAGTTATAGAGCCTGGACAGAGATGCGAGATATGCGGTAATACAATGAGAGACTGCCCCGGGCATTTTGGAAGATTAGAGCTAGCCAGACCTGTTATTCATGTGGGTTTTGTAAGACATATATACGAGATCTTGAGAGCTACATGTAGAAATTGTGGAAGATTTAAGATTCCTTCCGAATATGTCGAGAGATTCGGAGGAGATCCTGAGAAGGCTCTAGAAGAGATCTATAGGATCTATAGTAAGATGAAAAACAGATGGCCCTTGCTAGCTAAGAGACTTGCTAATACTCTTAGAAGAGAGGCTGCTAAAGTCTCACAATGCCCGTACTGCGGTAGCAAGCAGTATAGAATCAGGCTTGAGAGACCTACCTCGTTCTATGAAGAAAGCGAAGAAGGAAATATAAGACTCACTCCTATAGATGTTAGGCAGAGACTTGAAAGGATACCGGATAGAGATCTCGAGGTGATGGGATACGATCCTAAGGAGGCTAGGCCTGAGTGGATGGTTATAACAGTCTTCCCAATACCACCTCTAGTTGTAAGACCATCAATAATTCTCGAGACAGGTGCTAGAGCTGAAGATGATCTCACTCATAAGCTCGCTGACATAGTAAGAGCTAATGACAAGCTTAGAGAAGCTCTTGAGACAGGAGCGCCGAACATAATAGTTGAAGATACATGGGAGCTGCTACAGTATCATATTACAACGTACTTTGATAGTGAGACGCCAGGAGTTCCTGTAGCTAAGCAGAGATATGGAAGACCTCTTAAAGGAATTGCACAGAGACTTAAGGGTAAGGAGGGCAGGTTTAGAGGCAATCTTTCTGGGAAGAGAGTCGACTTCTCATCTAGAACTGTGATCAGTCCAGACCCCTATCTAAGTATAAATGAAGTAGGAGTGCCCATAGATGTAGCTAAGATCCTTACAGTACCCGAGAGAGTCACCCCATGGAATATTGAGAAGCTAAGAAAATACGTCCTAAACGGACCATACGTATGGCCTGGAGCAAACTATGTTATAACACCTGATGGAAGAAGACTGGATCTGAGGTTTGTTAGAGATAGAAATTCTATTGCACAGGATCTAGGACCTGGATGGATCGTCGAAAGACATCTTGATAATGGTGACATAGTTTTGTTTAATAGACAGCCCAGTCTTCATAGAATGAGTATAATGGGTCACATAGCTAGAATACTTCCTGGAAGAACTTTCAGACTTCATCTCTCCGTATGTCCTCCATATAATGCTGACTTCGATGGAGATGAAATGAACCTTCACGTACCTCAGAATGAGGAGGCCAGAGCTGAGGCCAGGATCTTAATGCTTGTTCAGGAGAACATCTTATCTCCAAGATACGGAGGTCCTATAATTGGAGGAATACAAGATTATATTAGCGGAGCATACATTCTATCTAGTAAAGCCAGCGTGTTTGAGAGAGAAGAAGTAATAGCACTATTATCAGCATCAGGCTATATAGGTCCTCTTCCAGAGCCTGCTATACTGTCTCCTAGAAAACTATGGACTGGAAAGCAGATCATAAGCATGTTCCTGCCTAATGATTTCAACTACCGAGCTCCTGCAAAGATCTCTGGAGGCAAGCTAGCTTGCAATGATTACGAGTGTTTCTGGGATTCTTACATATTAGTTAGAGAAGGTAAACTTTTATTCGGTGTTCTCGATAAGAAAGCTATAGGATCTCAAGAACCTGAATCTCTATTTCATTTCCTTGTTAGAGAATATGGTAATGAAGCTGGGAGAAAATTCATAGATCAAGTCTTCAGAATCTTTATTAGAGTACTAGAGATGAGAGGATTTACAATGACCTATGATGACATAGATATACCTCATGAGGCTAGAGAGGAAATCGAGAAAACACTTAATGAAGCATTTGATAAGGTGTATGATCTAATAAGACAGTATCAGGAAGGAAAGCTAGAACCAGAACCTGGAAGAAGTCTTGAAGAGACGCTTGAGATCAAGATCATGGAGGATATTCTAAGATTAGCTAGAGAGAATAGCGGTGAAATAGCTCTGAGACATATGAACCTCTTCAACAACGTATTCGCGATGGCTAGAACAGGTGCGAGAGGTTCTACACTTAATATAACTCAGATGGCTGCCACACTAGGGCAACAATCTATAAGAGGTGCTAGAATAAGCAGAGGCTATAGAGGGAGATATACTTCACACTTCAAACAGGGAGATCTTGGAGCTCTACCCAGAGGCTTTGTTAAGAACAGCTTCGCACAGGGGCTTACACCTACTGAGATGTTCTTCCACGCCGCAGGAGGTAGAGAAGGGCTTGTAGATACTGCTGTGAGAACTTCTCAGAGTGGTTATATGCAGAGAAGATTGATAAACGCTCTACAAGATTTATATGTTGAATATGACGGAACGGTGAGAAATGTAGAAGGCAACCTGGTTCAGATATTATATGGTGAGGATGGGATAGATCCTATGAAAGGGATACATGAGAAAGCTGTTGATGTTGATAGAGTTATAGAGAGGGTGATAGGATGGAGGAGGTAGCATCTAGAAAACTCTCTAGAGAGGAGATCAGAAGACTCGTAGAAGAACTCATAGAGAAGAAAGCCTCATTTCTACCACCAAAAATCGTCAGAGAACTTGTAGAGAAGATCTCATTAGTAGATGATATAAAACCTGAAGAAATTCAGAAGATCATAGATCTAGCGTTAGAACAGTATACCACAAGTCTGATAGAACCTGGAGAACCTGTTGGAACTGTCACAGCTCAGAGCATTGGAGAACCTGGCACTCAGATGACTCTTAGAACATTCCATTACGCTGGTGTTAGAGAGCTTAACGTAACCTTAGGACTTCCTAGGTTTATAGAGCTTGTTGACGCTAAGAAAACCCCTTCAACTCCTATGATGTATATATACTTGAATGAAAAGTATCGCTATGATAGAGAGAAGGCTCTCGAGATCGCTAGAAAGATAGAATTAACTACAATAGATAACATTGCTGCGGAAATATCTACAGATCCTTACAGAGGATCTATAATTCTCAGACTAGATCCTGAGTTCTTAGAAGATAAAGGCGTGACAGTAGAACAGGTGGCTTCGGTGTTGAGAAAATATGGTAGCGTAAGTACCTCAGAGGAAGATCCATATACTCTAGAAATATCTGTAGAAGAAGCCGATCTATTTAAACTTGAGAAACTTAAGAATAAGATTCTCAGGACAAAGGTTAAGGGTATAAAAGATATCAAGAGAGCAATAGTAAGAAAGGTCGGAGAAGAATATATGATAATAACACACGGCTCTAATCTAGCAGCAGTTCTCAAGTTAAAAGAAATAGATCCTTATAGAACCTATACCAACAACATTAAAGAAATAGAAGAGGTCTTAGGAATCGAAGCAGCAAGAGCAGCTCTTATTCGCGAGATGGCCAACGTATTGAGAGAACAAGGACTAGATGTTGACATAAGACATCTGATACTGGTCGCGGATATAATGACGTACACGGGAACAGTTAGACAGATAGGAAGACATGGTGTGACTGGCGAGAAAGAAAGTATCTTCGCTAGAGCATCATTTGAAATCACTGTAAGACATCTTCTAGATGCTGCAGCGAGAGGTGAGGAGGATAAGCTGAGAGGAGTTGCTGAGAATGTTATTGTAGGACAACATATGCTCCTAGGAACTGGGAGGGTTAAGCTTTTTATGAGACTAGGAAAAATTAGTGAGGATAGAGGATAGCCACAATGTCATTGCGGCAGGCTGGTGTTGAAGAAACTGTTAAAGAGATAGTGAGAACTGGAAATATCGTCATAGGCTTTAGAAGAACTTTAAAGATGCTTAGACTAGGAAAATTAAGAGCAGTTATAATAGCAAGACACATTCCTGAGAATATGTTCTCTGAGATAACCTACATAGCTAGACTTAGCGAGACCCCTCTGATAGTGTTCGAAGGAGGTTCTGTAGAACTAGGATCTCTCATAGGAAAACCTTTCCCAGTAAGCACTATAGGAGTTGTAGATACAGGGGTGGTACCTATAGATAGAGTTAAAGAACTTTCAAATAGCGGAGCATGAACGAGGTGATGCATTGCCTGAGATAAAGCTAACAATAGAAGAAATGCGATATATGTCCTTATTCCAGGATCTTACCGGTACAACGGTGAGAGATTGCATCATTGATAATGATAACAATACCATTGTTTTTATAGTAAAAGAAGGAGAAGGAGGACTAGCTGTCGGAAAAGGGGGTTCTAATATAAAAATGGCTAGAAAGCTTCTAGGAAAGAATGTAGAAGTTGTAGAGTACTCTGAAGATTTCGAACAGTTTGTGAAAAACATCTTCATGCCAGCCAGGATAGCTTCTATAAGGAAGGTTCAGCAAGGTGGTAGAAACATATTATATGTGAATGTCCACCCCGAGGATAAAGGTCTTGCGATAGGCAGAGGTGGTAGGAATATACATAGAGCGAGATTGATTCTTAAAAGATATTATGATATAGACAATGTTATAGTAGTATAGTTTTAAGCTTTCAAAGAATATGAGGAGGATGAGGAAGATGCCGGGAAGTAAAGCTCCTAAGGGTTTGTACGCTGCAAGGAAACTAAGAGAGAAGAGGCTTAAGTTTAGATGGATGCAGAGAGATTTCAGAGTTAGGATGCTTAAACTCAAAGAAAGATACGATCCTCTGGAAGGAGCTCCCATGGCTAGAGGGATCGTGCTTGAGAAAGTGGGTATAGAATCTAGACAGCCGAACTCGGCTCTCAGGAAATGTGTGAGAGTTCAGCTTGTTAAAAATGGTAAGACTGTTACAGCATTCGTACCAGGAGATGGTACTATAAACTTTATTTCAGAACATGATGAAGTTATAATAGCAGGCATTGGAGGAACTAGAGGAAAGTCTATGGGAGATCTTCCTGGTGTGAAGTATAAGGTTATAATGGTCAATGGAGTATCTCTTGATGCTCTTGTTAAAGGTAAGAAGCAAAAACCTGTAAGATAGATTCAGATTTATTTCGATTTATATTTCAACTCCCTACGCATCTTCACTCTTTTCAGATTCTTCCTCACCTGATACAAGACTTGCCTTAACATAGGCAGGCACTCCTAGCAGATATGCTATGTATATTGCATGACTTGGAACCATTCTCTTAACGATCTTATATCCATCACCTTTTATAACTACTCTCGCTGTGTATAGGTTAGTAGTTGTATCTAATTGATCGATCACGACCTTGTCTATCCTCTCACGCACTTCTTTCATCTCATCCTTAAACAAGCTCATAATCTCAAATAGAGTCTCTCGATCATTATATATCTCATCTAAGCCTTTTAACCTCATAATACCCAGCATAACTTCTACAGGGATCTGATACAGGGTAAAAACCCGTCCATCCTCAAGCTCGCACTGGAGCACGGGAACCTGATATGGTGGTGGAGTTATAAAAGTTTCTACATCAATGATCCTTATAAGATCCCTCTCTTCCACTTCTTCTTCAGACACTCTCGGACTCCATAATAACATATCCTTATTTAAGCTAAATATAAAATAGAGCATGATAGACAGCTTATTAGCTTCAGTAGAGGAATAAATTTGAGTGTCTGCGTTGAGTAACGTGGAAGAGATCCTAATAGAAAGCCTGCCCTCCATAGAAGATATAAAGATCTTTGGCAAATGGTCTGTAGTAGGCATAGATGTGAGAGACCCTAGTCTTAAGAAGTATTTATGTCTCAAGCCTGTTTACGTACCTCATACAGGTGGAAGGCATGAGCACAGGAGATTTGGAAAAGCTGAAGTTCCCATAGTTGAGAGGTTGGTGAACAATCTAATGAGAAAGGCTAGGAATACTGGTAAGAAGAATATGACCTATAATATAGTTATGAAAGCATTCGACCTGATACATCTGAAGACAGGTGAAAATCCTATACAAGTTCTAATAAGAGCTATAGAGAATGCAGCTCCTAGAGAAGAGACTACAAGGATTATGTATGGAGGCATAATATATCATGTGGCAGTGGATGTGGCACCGCTTAGAAGAATAGATCTAGCCTTAAGACATATAGCAGAAGGATCTAGACTTTGCGCATTTAGATCTCCTAAAACCATTGAGGAGTGTCTCGCAGATGAAATTATTGCGGCAGCATCAAATGATCCCAAGAGCTTTGCCATATCAAGAAAAGAAGAAATTGAGAGGATAGCTCTAAGCTCGAGATAGAGTAGATCGCGAATTCTCATAGAATACTACAACAAACACTCTGATACTCATGCTAATCCTTTAATAGGTGTCTTATAGAGGATTAAGATCGGAATAAGAAGATCTTCTCATAACATGAAAAGATATAAAACCTTGAAGCGAGTATTCATCCTATTGAAGAAATAAGTAGTCTAAAAAATTACACAGGGGTGGAGTAGTTGACAGCAGAAGAACCTTCTAAACAGCCTAGAATACTTAGAATCTCTGACACCTATATGAAAACCTATCATCTGGTAATGCCTAGACACGCTAATCCTCTAGGTGTTCTCTTCGGGGGATATATGATGGATTGGATCGTCGAGATAGGAACACTTAATACCATGAGGCTATCCAGAAGAAATACAGTACTTGGATTCATAGATAACCTCTTCTTTATAAATCCTGTTAGGATAGGAGATGTACTTATATACAGATCCTGGATCGTGAGAGTTAGAAGAACTTCTATGGAAGTTCTTATAGAAGTTCTATCCAGGAATATAAGCGGGGAATACTACATATCTTCAGCCGCAAAAGCTATTTATGTTGCCCTAGATCATGAGAATAAACCTGTTGACGCAGGTTTTAGAGTCTACAGCGAGAACGATTGGGAGAAAGATCTCTTTGCTAGATTTAGTAAGTGGAGAGAAGATGTAGATAAGCTGATAGAGAAAGAAGATCTTCTATCTGGAGAACCCGAGTATGAGCCTAAATACTCTCTCACTAGTATTAGAAGAGTTTCACCCGAAGATGTAATGTCGGGAGATATAATGTACGCAGGGAATCTTCTTCAGTATATAGATGAAATATCAGGTATACTCGCGTCAAGATACGCTGGTGAAGCTGTTGTCACAGCCTCCGTAGATCAGATAATATTTAAGAAAGCTATTAAATTGGGAGACGTGATAAAATTAAGATCCTCTCTCACTAGAACTTGGAAAAGCTCTATGGAGATTAAAACCGTGGTGAGCAGACTCGCAGAAGATAAGGAGGAAAAGCTTGTTGAGGCGTATTCGACATTTGTAAAGATAGGATCCGAGGGAAAACCAGAACCATTATCACCATATCTACCTCTCACACCAGAGGAGTACAAAGAATGGGTTAGAGCTGAAGAGAGAAGAATGAAACGTATGGATCGTATAGAGAAGTTGCGGATATTTAGGAATAAAAGAATTGAAAATATAGATTTAGAAGATCCGAGACCTTTAACTCTTGAGATAATATAGATGGTAATATGATAATATCAATAAAAACCCTATTAACCCATTAGGCTTCGTATAGATCTATCTAGATCTCGAGAGCGAAAGATATGCCAATCTAAGAAAATGTTGATCACTTACTTAATACAAAAACAGGCTTGAGAATAGTAGCAGTAGAATGCTTAGATTCCCTAGACATAGATTTGCAAAAGATAGAGATGTCCTCGTATGGATGTTTCGAGTTCTACATTATGTTCATATCTCGAATAGAAATGCTTAGCATGTGCCTTACCCTACACAGGATATACATGACACTGATCCCAATGAGAAGCTGGAAAAAATTTATGCTACTCCAGATAAAGGTTTTCCTCGAGATACCTAAGATATGAGGTCTCAAAGAGTCTTCAGAACATCTTCTAAGCCTAATGAAAACCCAGGTGAATTGCAGGAGAAAATATATTAAGCTATGAAGTAATCTAATAAATTCTATATAAGAACTGAACCTCATGATATATGCAAATAAACCTGTTCCTCATGCATACAGGATGCGAGATGTAAGAAGCATATCTGAACACCTCCGAGTGCTAATTCGATCCCAAGATCTATACGGGAGGGATGAAAAGGGTGAAAACAGCTTGTTCAAACCTATATTAGAATTAAACTTTGTAAACTCTCGATCCTCTTGATCTAAGAGATCCTTTTCTAGAATTCTACACAACTCTACGCATACAATAATTTTTATCATACTCAAGCTCCTACTAAAATCTTTTTCTTAATGATAATTTCTTCGCTAAGTCATCCGAGAGGACAATACTGATTCTGGAGGGATTTGTGAAAAATATTCTCTCGAAATATCTATTTAATATGTGAAATGTATATTAAAAACTTTTTATACATCTATTAAGAGAATATGAATCGGAGAGCACCCCCAGTGTATTCTCTGGTAATACCTATTATTTTAAAGCTTTTTAAGGTGAACTTTATAGTCATCTATTCCTAATATATAGATATATTAGTGTTATTACATGATCTGCTTGATCTTACGTAAGATTTATATACCTCCTTAACAGGGATAGTATTTGGAGAGAGTGGTAGAAAATGACTGAGAAGGTAAAGTTCTTCGATATAGTTGCTAAGAAGCCTTTCGAGACAGACAAGTATGAAGTAGTTGTTAAGGAGACAAAAGGAGGAAGAAAGGTTAGAATAGCCTTTGCTGTAAGCCCTTACACTGGTAAGAGAATCGCTAGAATATTAGGGCCTGCCAAGTAAGACAGTTCTTATCTTATTTGCGAAACTCTAGATAAAAAATCTTTTTTTAAATATTCTTTCTTTATTTAAATATTCTTACTGCCTGCATCTATATTAGCTAAGAATGTTCAGAGAGTGTATACAGGTGCTACCTAATCTCTCTTAATGAGTGGAGCATTCATTCTGCAATATCAGGTTTATAAGCTATCTCATACACTTATCTTTGGGAGTGTAAGATGCCTGAGAAACCTCATCTCAATATGGTAATAATAGGACATGTAGATCATGGTAAGAGCACTCTTGTAGGACATATGCTAGTACTACTAAAGCAAATAGATGAGAAGCAACAGAAAGAAGTTGAAGAACAAGCTAGAAAAGCTGGAAAAGAAACTGAGAAATTCGCATGGTTGCTAGATAAAATGAAGGAGGAGAGAGAACGTGGAGTAACCATAGCACTGAGTTTTGTTAAATTCGAGACAGATAAATATTACTTCACAATCATAGATGCTCCAGGTCATAGAGACTTTGTTAAGAACATGATCACAGGAACAAGTCAGGCTGATGTAGCCGTATTGGTGGTTTCAGCAAAGAAAGGCGAGTTCGAAGCCGGTATGAGTCCTGAGGGACAGACACGAGAGCATCTAACTCTTGCAAAGACTCTAGGTGTAGATCAGATTGTTGTAGCCATTAATAAGATGGATCTTACAGAACCTCCATTCAGTGAACAGAGATATAAAGAGATAGTAGATCAGTTGAAAAAGTTTATGAAAACCCTGGGATATAAGGTGGATGAGATACCTTTCGTACCCGTGTCAGCATGGCTAGGAGATAATATAGTGACTCCTAGTGCTAATATGAAGTGGTATAAAGGACCTACACTAGTTGATGCTCTCAACACATTCAAAATACCTCCTAAACCCATTGACAAGCCTCTTAGAATACCTCTGACAGAAGCTATAACAGTTTCCGGTGTAGGCACTGTACTCATAGGTCGTGTAGAGACAGGAGTTCTTAAAGTGGGTGATAAGGTTATTATAATGCCTGTAAAGAAGGGTGGTGATGTGAGAAGCATTGAAATGCATCATACACCTATGCAGCAGGCTTTACCGGGAGACAATATAGGCTTCAACGTCAGAGGTATAGCCAGGCAGGATGTTAAAAGAGGTGATGTGGTAGGACATGAGAGCAATCCGCCAACGGTTGTTGAGGAGTTCAGAGCTAGAATATTCCTTATGTGGCATCCGTCAGCAATAACAGTAGGATATACTCCTGTGATCCACGCCCACACAGCGTCCATAGCCTGTAGAATTGTAGAGATAGAAGCTAAATTAGATCCTAAGACAGGTCAGGTTCTTGAGAAGAATCCACAATTACTCAAGCCTGGAGATATTGCGATTGTAAAGTTCAAACCGATAAAGCCTATGGTTATAGAGAGGTATCAAGACATACCACAGTTAGGAAGATTTGCTATGAGAGATATGGGTAAAACCATAGGTGTTGGCCAGGTAATTGATGTAGTAGCAGCCAAGATCTAGAATCCTTGATTTTCCGGCATAACAGCATTTAATGGTGTGAATAATGAAAGTAAGAATAAGGCTGTGGGGTTTAAATCATGAAAATGTAGATTACGTCGCAAGACAGATAGTAGAGATCTCGAAGAAATCTGGTGTAGAAGTTAGAGGCCCTATACCTCTTCCCACAAAAAGACTGGTAGTACCAACCCTAAGACTACCTCATGGAGAAGGTACCAAGGTTTATGAGAAATGGGAAATGAGAATACACAAGAGATTAATAGATGTAGCAGCTGACGAGAGAGTTATGAGGCAAATAATGAGGATAAGAGTTCCTCAGAATGTATACATAGAAGTCGAGATAATAAGATGATCTCAAGATATTTTATCAGGATCTATCTTCTAACAATATCTTTCGTTATATCTCAAACCCCTCAAATTTAAATACATAGTTTTATCTGTTGCTCTCATAATAGAATATATTTTATCGAAGATATCTATATATGGTGTGCTGTAAGATATTAGAATCATCTGAGATCCTACTCTTATCCAAGAGATCGGGTGTTCGCATTTGCTTCTAAGAATCGACCTATCTAGATGTTTAAGGAATTGGAATAAGCATTCTAAATGCAGAGAGTGTATCGCTGCATGTAAATTTAATGCCTTAAAGGTTGGTGAAAGCAGAGGTATAGAGATCGATGAAACAAGATGTGTTGCATGTGGTAGCTGTGTTTCGGCATGCCCCGTCTCCGTATTTGACTTAGGCGTTGATGAGCTTATTGAAAAAACTGTAGAAAAGAAGAGACCTGGAGCCATAGTTATATCATGTAGAGAAAATCTTAAGACCGAAGAAGATGTGTTTCATAGTTTAAGGCTGTGTATAAACGCTCTGAAAGTCGAACACTATCTTCTAATGCTAGATTCATATGATAAGATCTATATCGATGCCAGATGCGATGAATGTCCTTGGAGAGGAAAAGGTGTTGATATTATAGATAGACTTCTTGAGATAGTTAGTAATAGAGAAGATCTTGAGAAGAAACTAGTTGTATTAAGAGGAGCTGAAGAGACTTTTTATCCTGTTAGAGAAGAGTTCAAAGTTCTGGCAATAGATCTTGCGGAGATAGCCATTCAACTACATGGAATACCATTAGCAGAATTATATGGTGGTTCCAGAGGTATGGACAATAAGAGACTGAGAAAATTTACACCGAGAATCAGGCTCGAGGCTTCGGAAGTTGCTAGGAGAAGAAATCTCGAGATCAGGGTGAAAGGACCGGAGATTATAGAGGATAAATGCAACCTATGTAGAATCTGTGAAGATATATGTCCTACTAATGCTATATCTGTGAATGAGAGATCAGGTGTTATCGCAATTAGTTATTCTAGATGCATAGAATGTCTCCACTGTATAGATCTATGTCCTTACAAGGCTTTATACCCGGATCTTAAGTTGATATACGATATACGACTAGGCTATGTAGAAAACAGAATATGCGAAACATGTGGAAGAGCTTATAATAAAAAACTAGAGGAATGCCCATACTGTAAAGCATCTAAGGATCTTGAGAATTATGTGAGAAAACTATTTACCTAATATCTTGATAATGATAAAATAATATGGTGACCATCTTTAGGTAAAACGATAGCTCTCTTATACATCGAAGATACCCGTAATGATAAAAAAACGAGAGTAAGAATTATGACCTATGAGATCGGGAGTGGCAGAATTGTATTTGAAAAGAAGATCGAATCACTAAAACAAATATCTATAGGATCTGATATCACTCTCAGATTCTTCAGAGGACAGAATTCAGAGTGCATAATAGTATTAGAAGGGATCAAAGAAATACGAGAAGAAAGAGATTCAGTGACCATATCATGAGTAGCAGAAGATATCTTAACCTCTATGAAGAGAGGTCCTCGAGCAGAAGAGGTCTTCATAGGAGAAGAAGGATAGCTCTAAAAATATGCGATAAAGAGATAAAACAGGCAGATGGAGAAAAGATAAGTATCAAACCACTCTACTCGATTGGAGAGGCATATATTGTAAAAACATTTATAGATGAAGAATGTTTTGCTGCTCAAGTAGATCTGATTATGAATCTAAGGAAAGAGGTGAAAGGTTATATTTATATTTATGACAATAGTGGGAGAATCCTCCTTAAGATGAAATACATAAAGCTTAAATTTAGATTCGTGGAGGGAGATCCCAAATACAAAGAGTTGTTCCTGAGAGTAGTAGAACATCTAAAGATTCCATATAAGAATATCAATTGGAAGAAGCATTAGAAAGATACAGTTATGTTAGAATGGGTTGTCATATGTTTTCTTTCTTCTCTAAATATACATATACTCTGTGAAGAGATCCGTGCACAAGTTGCAGCGATAAATATCTGATCTTTTTCAGGTCTAGAGATTCTCTGAATACAACCCATTGATCATGGCTGATAGCTGTGATAAAAGCTCCTCCAGATCTAAGTATTCTAAAAAGTTCTCTGAATAAGGATTCTAATGCTGTTAAAGTGCTTCCTCCTATGAATTTAGATCTTCTGCCATAAGGAAGATCTGATAGTATAACGTCAACAGCATTTTCCCTTATAGGAATTCTAAAAGCATCCGCGATAAATAGATCATAATCCTCACATGAATTACTCTCCAGTAGAGTTCTACACATAAGAATCTTCTCGAGATTAATATCGGAAGCCATGATCCTGAAATTACTCCTACAAGCTTCATATATGAGGTAACCTCCTCCTGCAAATGGATCGTATACCAACATCGCTTTTGAAGGTATGAGCCCGCCCATGAATCTTGTGTCAATAACCTTCATAGTTGCTGAGCCATTTCTCTCTGGAGATTTCCATAATGAAATTTTTCTCCTATATATACTCCTTCCTACAATCATTAGATCTCCAATTATAATACTGATCTTCTCTCTAGATCTTTTCTCTCCATCTACATCGATAGAGCCTCCTCCCAGTATCTCCTTCACTTTTAATGGATCAGGTTTTAACTTTTTCTCTCTAAGAGATCTAATATATATATCTCCCTGCAAAGGCTTTCTCTCACTGAGTAGTCTTAAGGATCTGTAGAATTCATCGAGATCTCTAATATCCTCTATAGCAAATAGAATTTCTCCTAGATCCTTTATAAGAGCTAATCTATCCAATTCTATTAAATTCTCAACCGCTTCTCCCTCAAAGATTATAAAGCCAGGCTCTGTATATATCTCTCGTAATTTATTTCTCTCTGCGAACACCTTTGCCTCTATTAAAGCTTGTTCGATTCTCTCCATGGAGAGTAGTGCATAGATCTTTCCTATGAGATCTATCCTGATCCTCATACTATTTTTTCCTATCTAGATCCTCTCTCGATATAGAGAGCACTATATTCTCAAATTTATCTAGAGAGTTCTTTATAGAATAAGCTTTACTTCTCGCAAAACTTAGAAAGATTTTTAGAAGACCTCTTAACATGAATTGTTTAGCGCCCTTGATATAGAATCTATTCATAATATCCTCAGCCCAGTACATGCTATGCTCTAGAGAAGCCCATAGAGCCTCTAAATGTGCTCTAGTAAGTTTCACACCTTGAATTCCTGAATCCTTATCCTTCCGAAGAGCACCCATTGGAACAAATATCATGGGAACAATAAGACTTCGATAAGGCCTTAGCCTCTTGATAAGCTCTATAGTAGCTATAACATCTTCTTCAACCTCTCCAGGAAGTCCTAGAATAAATGTAGCGGCCGGAATGATATTATGATCATGCATTATAGAAAATGCTTCTTCAGCAATCTCAGGATACTGCTCAGGTCTGTAGGGAGCTGCCTTAGCAGGCATTATAATTTTGGCTAGTCTAACAGATCCTGTTTCTAATCCTACCTCAACACCTAGATAATCTTGCTCGGTTTTTGAATAGATCATCTCAGTTAGTTTTGTTATCAGCTTATACTCTCTCTGAGCAACTACTATAGCTGCTAAAGATGCGTGGCTCCACGCGATACTTTTATAGTGTTTCAAAGCTAGCTCGTGGAGCTTTATAAGAGGTTCTGGAGATGGTATAATACCCTTAGCACCGTAAAGCAGAACATCATCACTATGAAGAATACCTGATGTGATACCATTTCGTACATTCACTAGAATCTCTTTCTCTATCTTCTCTAGAGGATAGTATCTTAGAGATCTTAGAGTCACAGAACAGAAACTACAGCCTCTAGGACATCCTCTCATAATCTCTACAAGTCCATTAACGCTAGGAGCTTTGATCTCTGATATATCTTCGATAGATGGAGCTTCATTCGAACCAACGTAATAGTATCTAGGTATCTCCTCATTATCAAAGATCTTTCTAATGATCTCTGGAAGCACTCTCTCAACCTCTCCCTCAATAACCATATCTACTCCTACTTCATCCCATAACTCGGACTCCCACAGCCACTGCCATGAAGCAGGTCCTCCAGCTATTATCTTCAAACCCTTCTTCTTAGCTTTTCTAATAGATTCTCTCGTAATGAATCTTATGAAACTTCTTCTGTTCACAGGAGTTTTCTTTGTTATAAGCCACCACTCAGAACTAGGCGGCCCATACGCGAAGTAGTCGTGATGTCCTATCATAAGAATCTTTATCTTCTCAAGATACCTATCTATATAGTCAGGATCTATGACAGCAGCCTTATAACCAAGATCTATAAGCTTCGCCTCAACCTTTCTAAGTCCGTAAGGAGCTACCTTAGGCCTGCCAAACTCGTCTACTTTAGGTTTAGGACAGCATATGTACATCCACATGAACTCGGGAAGGAACATTGCAGGACCTGTAGCCATAAAACCTATAAACTCTTTACCGTGATGATCTGTCATCATACTTCTATCAGTTGTTATGGCTATATCTATGTCAAGGGTTTTCAAGACATTCCACCTAGACGGCTGTTATTCATAAGTGATATAAGCATAATTATTTATATAAATTTCTAAGGAGATTTTCTAAAAAGCTTATATAATACTCTAAGCAGTTCTTCATGATTCTCTACTTTAATAATATTTGATATATAACCTTCTTTATCTTCGCTTGGGCAAGTAGTACAATTAAGAGCTATAGGATATCCTACTACTCTGAAGCCTGGGAGATCCCATATGCTATCTCCTATGAATATAGATTCGCTTTCATCAAGTCCTAATCTGCTAAGTATTCTCTTTATAACTCTGTCTTTTCCCAAAGGTTCTACTAGTGGTATTCCTCCTGGAATTAGATATCCTCTCTCGTCAAATACGAGATGATTTGCATACACCTCTCTTATTCCTAGGATCTCCCCAGCTCTTCTTGCTAGAATTGAAACCCCTCCACTAACTATTGCGAAGTTCTCTACATTGTTCTCTCTAGCGATTCTCATTAGATCTCTTATCTCGCTATATATACCTACTCTTCTATAAGCTTCTACAACATCTTCTTTGTGAATTCTTCTCTTCGCCCTGCTTATAAGAATCCTGATCTCTTCGGCAATCCATCTGCTATAGCTAATCTCTCCTTCTAAGTATTTTCTTAAGAGAATGCTGGTATGACTTCGATCTGATCCTGGCGTGAAATACTCTCGCAGATACTCCCATGAATTTCTTATCTTGGTAACAACACCGTCCATATCGAAGATTATTATTCTAGGTCTCATAAAATCACTCTAGAATTTTAGATCCTTCTAGAGAGATCTATGTTCTTACAAATAGATCTCAGAAGTTCTTCTATTACATCTCCTAGGAGAACAGATCCTGATAATATATCTCTCACGCTATACACCTTCTCATCAGCTAGTATATTCAGGGCTAGTTTTTCGTACTCCTTAGCGATATCTTCTGAGACCAGGTCTCTTTTATTCAGAAGAACTAGTAAAGGTTTGTCTACTACTCCTACTTTTTTAAGTATATCTACTGAGGTGAGTAATTTCTCGATGAAGTCTTCTACAGAGTCTGTAAGATCTGCAAGCAACACTATTTGATCCGAGTACTTTAACTCTGAGATCACAGCATGAAATAAATCTACTATCTCCTCAGGCATTTTACGTATGAAACCAATTGTATCTATAACTATAATCTTGCCACACATGGTGTTAACCAAACCACTCTTAGGAGCAAGTGTCTTAAATAGTGCAGAACCTGTAAGCTTATTATCACCTGTGAGCTTGTTGTACAATGTAGTCTTACCAACAGATGTATAGCCTACTATAGCTACTGTAGGAATACCCAGCTTAGTTCTACTAATTGTCTGAAGCTCTCTTTTATACTTGATCTCATCTAATTTCCTAGAGATCTTGGAAGCTTTTCTTCTGAGAGAGTTGAGCAAAGCTTCATAACCATATGCTCCAGCGCCCATAAAACCTGCCTGCTCACCTAGCTTAGAGAATCTTACATACTCTTTTATGAAAGGAATCTGATGTCTTATTCTGAGAAGCTCTATCTTAAGTTTAGATTCCAGAGTTCCGGCATTCTGCTCAAAGATCTTTAGTAGCAAAGTCACTATATCCCATATCTCAGTATCTTTCAGGCCTCTAGCTAGATTATAGTATTGCCAGGGTTTAAGCCTGTCATATATTACTATTAGTGAAGGCTTCTCACTCATGTTATCTGAAAGAACTTTGACAAGATCTTCCTGAAGATAATATCTGTGGTTAGGTTTCTTCACATAATGTATCTCTGGATCTTTGATCCCTAGCGTGTCTAGCAAAGCTATAGCTTCGCTAAGGTACTTCCTCTCTTCTTTCTTGATCACTAGAATTGTTTTCATATGATTAGTATTTTTATTACTACATCACCTCTCTCAATACATTTAATCTCTAGATATTGATTTTTATCTAGAGCTTTAATATATTGCGTGATCAAAGTCATGCTTCTTAGATTCAAAATTGATCATAACATTGCTTCTCATATTAGAAGAATCATTATGATTATTTTTCATTATTATCTTGAATACTCCTCAAATTTTTTATGAGAAAAGCTTATATAGAAGCGTATCCCATTATCTACGGTGAAAGTATATGGCTGCAGGCTATGGTATACCTGTGTTAATCCTTAAAGAAGGAACTCAGAGAACTATTGGAAGAGAAGCTCTTAGAAGTAATATTCTGGCTGCAAGAGCTCTTGCCGAGGTTCTTAAGACGAGCCTAGGACCTAAGGGTTTAGATAAAATGCTTATAGATAGTTTTGGAGATGTCACCATAACAAACGACGGAGCTACTATTGTTAAGGAAATGGAGATCCAGCATCCAGCGGCGAAGCTGCTAGTTGAAGCTGCTAAAGCTACAGATGCTGAGGTTGGCGACGGAACTACAAGTGTAATAATATTAGCTGGTACATTGCTTGAGAAAGCTGAGAAGCTCTTAGATCAGAATATTCATCCCACGATCATTATAGAGGGTTATAAGAAAGCTTTAAACGAAGCTCTTAGAGCGATAGATGAGATAGGAACCAAGATAGATATAAGAGATCTAGAGAGTGAAGAGGGGAGGAAGATTGCTAAGGCAGAACTGAAGAAAGTTCTTCTCTCAACCCTCGCGAGCAAATATCTTGCTACACCAGATGTCATGGACAAGCTTATGGATATAATAATAGACGCAGCTCTTATAGCAACTGAGAAGAGAGGAGATAGATATGAAGTTGTACTAGATAATGTCAAGATCGAGAAGAAGAAAGGAGGATCTCTAGCTGATAGCAGACTTATAAAAGGAATCGTTCTCGACAAGGAGGTTGTTCATCCTGCAATGCCTAGAAGAGTTGTAGGTGCAAAGATAGCACTCCTGGACGCACCTCTAGAGATCGAGAAACCTGAGATTTCTGCAAAGATCAACATATCATCTCCAGAACAGATCAAAGCTTTCCTAGATGAAGAAGCTAAGATGCTTAAAGAGATGGTTGATAAGATTGCTTCTGTTGGTGCTAATGTTGTTATATGTCAGAAAGGTATTGACGACGTAGCACAACACTTCCTAGCTAAGAAAGGTATAATGGCTGTTAGAAGAGTGAAGAGAAGCGATATGGAGAAGCTAGAAAGAGCAACAGGTGGAAGAATAGTCACCAGCATAAGAGATCTCACAGAAAAAGACTTAGGATATGCAGAACTCGTAGAAGAGAGAAGAGTAGGAAATGACAAGATGGTATTTATAGAAGGTGCTAAGAATCCAAAAGCTGCAACAATACTACTCAGAGGAGCTAATGATATGATACTTGACGAAACCGAGAGAAGTATTAATGACGCGCTTAATGCCATAAGAAATATAGTGAGAGAGCCTATGGTAGTAGGAGGAGGGGGAGCTGCAGAAGTAGCTATAGCTCTAAGACTTAGAAAGTTTGCAGAGAGCATAGGTGGTAAGGAGCAGCTAGCTATTCAGGCTGTCGCTGATGCTCTAGAAGAGATACCCTCCATACTAGCGAACACAGCTGGCATGGATGTTCTCGATACAATTCTACAGCTTAGAAAGTATCATGCCGAAGGATATGTATTTGCAGGAATCGATGTTAACGCTGGAAAGATCGTTGAAGACGTGTCAAGACTCAGCATAATAGATCCATCCTTGGTTAAGAAACAGATCATAAAAGGAGCTATCGAGGTTGCAACAACAATTCTAAAGATAGACGATATAGTAGGTGCTGCTCCTAAGAAAGAGGAGAAGGAGAAGAAAGGAGAGGAGAAAGGTAAGACTCCTGAAACTCCTGAACTAGACTAATATTTTTAAACCCTCTACATCATTTTTAATCTAGAACAGCGATTTAAAATCTTCAGGCTGATTATATTGAGCAAAAGGATTGTCACAGCTGAGATTAAGAGAATTACAAAATATGAGCTAGCCAGAATCATAGCTGTGAGAGCCCTTCAACTATCTTTGGGAGCACCGCCTCTTGTAAATATAGATAATCTGAGTAAGAGAGACGCATATTCTATCGCACTTGAAGAGGTTAGAAGAAAAATTCTTCCGGTGGTGATCAAGAGAAGACTTCCAAACGGTACCGAGTATATTTTTTCCCTTAGAGAGTTAGATATACAGATAGAAGGTTTTGATCATGGGTGAAACACATTCCATAGAATATGCTGCAGAAGTTGTTAGAAAATACTTTCTAGTAGTCGAAGAACTTACAAAAACGAATAATATACTTAGACTTAAAATAATTCCGAATAGACTAGGATATATAGTATCAGAGCTACGAGAATTATATAGAGAGCTTGCTCCAAAAGGTTTTCATATTTTATTGAGAGAATATGAGAAAATTTATCTCTTAGAGATCTACAAAGCCGAAAACAGAAGAAGTCCTATGAGGATCTTTATCATAGCTCTATTAACCACTCTTGCAACAGTCTTTATAACATCCTACATATGGGTCTCAAGCCTGTCACTCGGGTATCCTCAGATTATTTTTAGAAGCATTCTCCTCTCAGCCACTATATTAATACCTCTAGCAGTTCATGAGCTAGGTCACTACACTATATCGAGATACTATAGAATTCCGAGCACTATACCCGTATTTATTCCAGGGATTCCAGGCTTCACTTTAGGAACATTCGGTGCTGTGATATTCGCCAGATCTCTACCCCCAACCCTAGAAGAGCTCTCTATGTTAGCATTAGCAGGACCTCTTGCCGGAACTATTTCATCACTATTATTCGTAGTATACGGACTCTCACTCTCCGAGATCACCGTTGGAACACCTCCTCCAGGAAGCATTCCTATCACATCAGTACCTCTAGCATTCATGCTATTAGAGAGACTTCTCTTTGGAGGGAGAGAAGGTGTTATAATTCTAAGTCCTGAAGCTACTGCAGCATACTATCTTCTACTAATACATTTTATGAATCTTCTTCCAGTAGGTCAGCTTGATGGAGGGCAGATTCTTAGAAGCTTGGTTTCGCAAAAACTTCATGCTATGATCGGACTAATCACGGTATCTATATTCATAGTTATTTCAATTATATCTAGAGATCCTCTGCTTCAAATAATCTCGGTATTCCTCTTGCTAATGTATATATTGACAGGATCATATCCTCATCAGGGAGCGAGCTATGACCAAAGGATATACTCTAAAAAGGTTTTCATAGTATTCATTAGCTGGATACTGTTGGTAGCACTGACAGCGCCGATTCCATTATAGCTAAAGGTTAAAACTTCTAGCATTACTGCTCTAGCTTTAATCTTCTCTATTATTCTAACTAAGAGAAAGAATTGATTGAGAGGCTGTAGCGTATATTCTTCGGCCTTAACTTCTTTTGCAGATTCTAATAATACGTAAGCTTTTCAAGAGATCTATCTAACTCTATTAGATTCGAGAAGGTTGGAAGTCAGAGATTATCAACATTACTGCTTTGGTTCTTGCAAGGATCATTACTAGATTTATCGGAGGAGGGTCTTAGGACCTTTTTAAACATGCTTGCAAAGCTATTTACTCTCTTATTTTCTATTATTTCTTTTTCTTCTCCAGGTTTTCTCTCAGCTGTTACTGTATATATTTTTAATCCTTTCAGCAGTACTATGGCTCGCTCTACTGCTTCTGCTTCTTCTCTTGTTATCGGTTCTTTATTTTCATAGCTATGCTTAGATATATATCTATCTAGATTCTCCTCTACTTCCTTCAGTTTCTCTCTATGGACCTCTAAGATCTGTTTTTTCCTTAGACTCCTCCCAATATCTTATGATCGATCTTAAATGCTTTAAACAGAAAATAGCCTTAGATCTTCTATAGTCTTCTGGATTTAAACATTCTCTATAGAGGGTTGTATATCTATCTTCAGCATCTTTAGAGTATTTGCACATAAAACATTTATATGAAGGATCGCCACCACTATCTATGATCTCTTCAAGAGAATCTCGAAGTTTCTTTAGAGCATCAAGATATAGTATTGATACTCCTAATCTATCGTGAATCCTTTCAGCTGTTTCTAGCAACAACCATGCATGATTTGTACATAGCCCGAGGCTTTCTAGAAATCTAACTCTAACATCCGGATCTAGCACGTTCTCATAGAGAAGATTCTCAGCATACTTAGCTTCTCCGGTAGAGACTAGATAGCATATAGGGCAGATACTCTGATCAAGCCCTTCAACATATACAGCACCAAGGATCCCACTACATAAATTACTCTTATCTCTCATCATTTCATCACCTCTTCTCAAAACCTAGGTATTTGGCTAGCATTTCAGAAAGTACTTTATGGAGATCCTCATAAGCATCATCTGTGGTTCTGCAGAACGCTACCATACCGCTGAGTCTTATAGTTTCCACTTTAGCTTCTTCGAATAGTCTTGAGAGTTTGAATCTTAATGAGGCTTCTCTAGATCTGAGTTCGAGAAGTTTTTCAAAAGATCTATGCATTCTTCTTGATGCAAGCTCTCGCCTTCTCTTGAGCATCATAGATTTTTTTGAGATCCTCTTCAATCTCTTTAATAGCTTTTTCAAGGACCTCGATATTTTCTAGAGTGATTTTCAAGAGCTCCTCGAGAGTTTCTCTATTGCTACAAATCCCTCCCATGGAGGTGTCTCCTTTCACTATAGCTATTATCAGCGGATAATAAGCAAGATTAGGAAGATAAGGTTGATACTTAATTACAGAACAATACAATCTACTCTTCCTATATAACCCTTTCATACATCAGAGAAATGATCCATGTAAGCAGTAGATATAATCAGGATATTCATAAGAACAGCCTTTACATGCTGTTCATGATTTAAACCTCTAGCCTCAACTCTTAAGATTTCTCACCTTCCAGAAGGAATAAACGATTAAGACTGCCAACACCTTCCGTAGCTATTCTAAAGCAGCCATCCAAGCAAGTTTTTATGAGATGATCTGATAAACACCTATTCACACCATTACCCATTACTTCTCATCATAAGCTGTTGAATGTCATTATACGTGCAAAGAGATATACATGCCCTACTCTTACACATGATTCCAGTCTAGCAGTCTATATCCATTTTATTATTGAACAAGCATATTAAAACTTATTAAATTAGAACGCTATTTTTTCCAAGGGGCCGGGGTGCCCGAGCGGTCTAAGGGGCTGGCCTTGAGAGCCAGTGGGGGAAACCCCGCGCGGGTTCAAATCCCGCCCCCGGCGCTCAAACTCTTCGTAGGCTCTTAAAAATGCGATCTCTCTCACGAAGCCAGCATTGAAGGGAGGTTTGCGAATATGAGGCGATGTAATATGTTTTGTTTTTTACTATTTATATAGAGAGTATCTTAATTATAGAAGCTTTCAATATTCATTCTCCCAGATCCTTTAAGAATGAAATGATCTTATTTCTCGCTTTTTATCTTTTCAAATACAATGATATCACGGGTGTAGTAGTTGGGTTTCGAACTGGGTACTGGAGCAACTGCTATTGGTATGAGATTGAAGGATACAGTTGTATTGGCTGCTGAGAAGAAGTTTTCTTATGGTGGTTTTGTTATGAGTAGGAGTGTTAAAAAGATATTCAGAATTCATGATAGAATTGCTATTGCGGCTGCTGGATTATTTGCTGATATGCAAACCATATCTAGGATCATAAATAACGAGATAAGATATTATGAGATCACTTCTAAGAGGCCTATAAGTGTAAGAGGTGCTGCACGCCAGATCTCACTAATACTCTACTCATACAAGTACATGCCCTTCCTAACAGAACTGATCATAGGAGGTGTAGATTCTGAAGGACCTCATATATATGTTATGGACCCCCTGGGATCTCTTATAGAAGATGATTTTGCAGCAGTGGGGACGGGAGCTCAAATAGCTATAGGTCTTCTCGAGGGTAGCTATAGAAAGGATCTTGATCTTGAGAAAGCAATAGAACTTGCCGTGGAAGCTGTAAGAATAGCTTCTAGAAGAGATACAATGTCTGGAGAAGGTGTTGATGTAGCTATAATAAGAGAGAGCGGGTACGATGAAAGATACTACCCTCTAAAATGATTTCAGGGGGTATATACGAGTTTATACCTAGATCTTCATAAGGCATCATATGCGCAAGAGGTTCTCTCAAAGAAAGTTGCGATAGAAAGGTTGAGCGTGAGACCTAATACTATTATAGGTGTAGACATTTCATATGATATCAGGAGAGGATTAGGATACTGTGCTGCTGTGATCGTCGATATAACAAAGCTTAAGGTTCTTAAATACTCTATCACAGTTGACGAGGTTAAGATACCGTATATACCGGGTTATCTTGCCTTCAGAGAAGCTCCACTCATCTTCAAGACTCTTAAAAACCTAGATGAAGAGCTTGTCAGAGGATCTATTCTCATGATCAACGGACATGGTATAGCTCATCCAAGGAGATTTGGGATAGCCAGTCACATAGGCGTGGTAATGAATCTACCTAGTATAGGTGTTGCGGAGAAAATGCTCAGTGGAGAGATAATCAGTGTTGGAGGTAGAGAGGTTATAGTGATAGACGGGAGAATAGTAGGTATAGTTCTCTCAAGCAGAAGATCTCGCAAGAAATATTACATGACCATAGGGCATAAAGTCTCTATAGAAGATCTCGAGTACTATGCTAGAAGAACATTCTCAGGAGACTTCAGAGAGTCAAAGCCTCCATATCCTATATATCTTGCAGATACAATATCTAGAAATGCAAGAAGAGGAGAGAAGTATCTTGCTAGATGGCTTGAGGCTAATCGTCATATATTCTAGAAACTAGATCCCAACCCTTTCAGAGCAGAGAATGATAATGATACTACGATTTATAAGGGTTTCGTGCTATTTTCTTATTGATGACAGCATTAGGACCAGAACTTTCGAGAGTGAGAAAGTCATCTATAGATATGAAGACTGGCTATCTAAACCTCACTCCCAGAGAAATGGAGATGCGAAGAAGATCAGAAGATGTGCTATATAATCTCCGTATTTCCCAGAATAAGAATATGATCAAATACTATAAATTCCAGGTGCCACTATGTCTCTCGAGGATCAGAAGAGGAGCTTGATACAAAATCTCGTTGAGAGTAATTATATAAGAACGGAGAAGGTTAGAAAAGCATTTGAGAAAGTATCAAGAGAACTCTTCATACCTCCCGAGTATAGAGAACATGCATATGTAGACACCCCACTTCCCATAGGTTATGGGCAGACTATATCAGCTCCACACATGGTTGCTATAATGACGGAGAAACTTGATATTAGAGAAGGAGATCTTGTGCTTGAGATAGGAACAGGCTCAGGTTATCAAGCCGCTATAATAGCCGAGTTAGTGGATCCCGAGTCCAAGGGTGAGGGCCATGTTGTAAGTATAGAATTCATACCCGAGCTAGCTGAATTTGCCAGAGAGAACCTTATCAGATCAGGATATTATGACAGGGTTTCTATAATTGTAGGAGACGGAGGACTTGGAACATTTGAGGGTAGAGAGCTATATGACAGGATTATAGTCACTGCTGCATCTCCAAAGATCCCTGGAAAACTCCTCTCCCAACTTAAAGTCGGAGGAGTAATGATAGCTCCTATAGGAGATAGATGGGTTCAAGTACTCTATATTATAAGAAAGACTTCTGAGAAAGAGTTCACAGCTGAAGAAGATATACCGTGCGTATTCGTTCCTTTGAGAGGTAGAGAAGGATTTAAAATATGATCCTCTTCGAATATTTCTAGTATAAAGCTATAAAGAGCATTAAAGAAGAGCTTGAAAGCACTTCGTGTCTGTGCTCTGAACATGGTACGAAAGCATATATGTAAGCCTTCCCACTTCTAACCTCTGCCTCTATCAAAGAAGGTTTTCTACCTAGAATCTTCTCACCTATAAGTCAGCAGCTTCCGAGTACATTCTGATCAAGGTATCGTACTACAACCTTATATCTCTCATTATATGGTATGATCCCTAGCACGGGTTTATCTATGAATATTAAATAGATCCTCTCAGACATTTCATAGCCGAGAAGATGTGATGTTCCGACTAGTGCATTGAGAATGGATTCAGGATACATGAATTGAGCAGGATCTGCTACATCCAAGCTCTTCTACTCTAACACTTTCTCATTTATAATCTATCTGCTAACTTAAAGTATTCTACCATCTGATCCTAATCTGCAAGTCTTCAATTATCTCCTACCTTAAATTTAAGAAAATCCTCAGATCTTGAGATCTTGGTATCATCTTAACCTCTCCATCTCTAGAAAGATGATATTCTCTCATACACCATGAAGAGCCCTTGAACACATTAAGGTATTATAAATATCCACAGCATGATATTTCATGTATCATAATTTTTAGATGAATCGTTTATTTTTAAAAAGATCAGATCAGCATAAACCCTTTAATATCTCTTAGAAATAGTTATATGGGTATAATATATTGAAGTTCTCGAGATGTGAGAAAGTTACAGAGAGAGTCAATAAACGTGTGGCAATAATAGGAGCTGGTCCGGCAGGTTTAGGGGCATCCGGAGTTCTTATTTGCAAGGGTTACGAGGTTCATGTATTTGATCTGCTACCAGAACCCGGAGGTCTGCTACTCTTCGGAATACCAGGCTTCAGAGTTCCTAAGAAGAATGTAAGAGAAGGTATTGAAGATCTTAAGAGATTAGGAGTTATCTTCCATACGAACACAAAGGTTGTTCCTGGAAGAGTTGAAGAACCTGGAAAGATAGGCTTCGACCTGATCCTAGAGAGATTTGATGCAGTAATAATAGCTACAGGAACCTGGGAGGAGAGAAGACTAGAAGTTCCTGGAGAAGATCTTCCAAGGGTTTATCCAGCTCTCTCATATTTATTCGAGTACAGCAAAGCTGAACTAGGATATATAAGCTATAAAGATCTCCCGCCTCTCGGAAGGAGAGTTGCCGTAATAGGTGCTGGTCTCACAGCAGTTGACGCGGCAGAAGTTTCGCTAAGACTAGGATCTGAGGATGTATATATGATCTATAGAAGAACGATTAACGAAGCTCCAGCTCATAGAAGAGAAATTGAAAGACTCATAAAAGAAGGCGTTAAATGGATTGAACTGGCAACACCAAAAAGATTTATAGGAGATCATTCTGAAGGCGTTAGAGCTGTGGAACTGATAAGAATGAGGTTAGGAGAACCAGATCACACCGGGAGACCAAGACCTATACCCATAGAAGGTTCTGAATATACCATAGATATAGATTCAGCCTTAATAGCAATAGGAGAGATACCAACACCTCCGATACTAGACCCTTCAAGACTGAAACTAAATAAAGATAGGACAATATGGGTTGATAAGAAGAATAGAACATCCATAGAAAAAGTATTCGCCGCCGGAGATGTAGTCATAGGACCTAGTTTCATAGGAAGAGCACTAGCGTCTGGAATATCAGCTGCTAATAGCGTAGATGAGTACCTTAGATCTGGTGTATGGAGATTAGAAGCGTGAAATAATATCGGAGAGTTTTATCCAACACCAACTCCTGGCGAAATTGTTTTGGGTTTTATATAGGTTTACGTCTAACTATATAGATTCTACTAGATTATTTCATCACCTCTTCTTCTCAAATCTCTCGGGCTAGCATCGCTCTCAGAAGTGTTCAGAGATACCTCTCATATCCCACGTCTCGAGTGCCTGAGAATTAATGTGAAGTCTCTATCCCTGCGAGACCTAGATGCTCTACGACATCTCTAAGCATGAGAGAACTAGAACTTTAAAATCTCTATAGATATAATTAATTAGTGGAGCCGGGTCGTCTAGCGGTCAAGGATGCGGGGCAGGTCGGCATACCCCCGAATTTGGCCCCCGTGACCGGGGTTCGAATCCCCGCCCGGCTACTGCCCGGCTTTAGTAATTTCTACTTTATAGGAGTTTGATATTCGAAAGCAGAAAGTATTGATTCTCTTCATATTCTTCGGATCTTATTTAAAACTCTACAACTTGTTTGTCGCTGGCTGAATAATATCATGATACAGTCTTTAGCAATTCGACTATACAACACAGTCTTCTTCTACCTCGAGGAGGCTGTTTCGATGATTCCCATCTCTTATCGAGTAGCTCTTCAATACCCCGTTTTGCAGGGTTTTAGCTTGTAATATTTTCTCTCTCCAGTATCTATATTAAGCCATTTGTATAAGTAGTGGATGTATACGGCCATAACCTATGTGGGAGCTGGATTTCTTCACAAAACTCTTGCTATCTACTCCGATATTTTTCTGAGTATCTCTTCTATTATATCTCTCATGATCTGTATTGCATGACCTTTGCTCATGTTTAGCTCTGATGCCACAGAATCCCAGCTTCTTCCTTGAAGCACCTTTGCTATGGTTAGCTTTTCAAAGTCCTTTCTTAATCTAGTTTTAGGACATGGATTTCTCCAATATACTCTGACAATTCTTGTTATAAGATCGCTAACGACCTCATACGTCATTAATCTCTTTATATATAACTCTATCCTATCTCTATCAACAGGATCTAATTTCAACATTAAGTCTTTGTCTTCATGAAGATCCTCGCATTCCAGAGGTCTTATGAGGAGTAGTGCTATCTCAGCTTCCATATCTCTGTAGACGTCGTATAAGCTCTCTAGAAGTCTATTTCTAAATCTTCTTCTATAATCTCTCAAGTTTTCATCAAGATCTCTGCTAATACTCCTCAGAACAAGAACTGAGTATTCTCCTGAGACAGGATTCCTGCTAGGAGATATGTGAATCGGTAGAAACCCGTTCTTGATCCAGAATCTCAGCAACTCCTCCGATGCTCCAAAGCCTGAGCCAACCCAGTGAAAGTTTTTCTCTCTAGCTTCTTCACATATCTTCTCCAGAAAATAAGATCCTATTCCCATACCCTGTGCTTCTGGATGTACTGCTATTCTAACGATCCTATAACCTGTTTTTCTAGCAAACTCTTTATCTCTATAGTATTTTAGAATTCTATCTGGTATTATATTACCATGAACTGATCCTTCTTTAAGTATTTTTTCTATAGTTTCTTCAGAAAGATCTCCTTCCTCAGCCAGCTGAGCTGAAGCAATGATCTTACCATTAGGTAGAGCTAAAGCCCTAACCCTATGATGAGGAGCATCAGCTATCATGGCAAGATCATCAGGTTCATTCCTGTAATGTGCTTCAACATATATTCCGAACACGTTCTTTAGCATCTTAATATTCGCCTCTTTAAAAAGCTCTTCAGGCTCAAGCTTTAGATATGTGAAGTCTTTTCTCTTGATCAGTTCGAAATCTTCATCTGTAAGAGGTTCAGGTTCTGCATCCAGCAATAAAGCTTTAAAAACCCATTTTTCAACAGGATCATTCTTAGAATATCTTATAGGCTCTTCCATCTCTACATGAATAAGATCTGTATCAGGATCATTTTTCACCTTCTTCAAAAATCTCAGCGAGAAACCTCTCCCAGCACCTTCATACCCGTGAATTGTTGTAGCCATTACAATTCTGTTGAAGCTTTTCCAGATCTTTAGTAGCATGTTCACAGGAAGTCCTGAAGCCTCGTCTACAACCACAATATCAAGATCAAGTCTAGGAATTACCGAAGGCTCCCAATACTCTATAGAAAAGTTCGAACCTCTTAACTCAATAATCTTACCACCTCTCTCTATAGCCTTATACCTGATCTTAAGCTCCTCAAGAGATCTCATAGCTAGAGTCATAAGACTCTCAATATTTGTAGGAGAGATTGCTGTGACACCTACTCTAACTCTGTTCTTAACTTTCAACAACTCTTCTACAAGAGGTGGAAGAGCTATTCCTATAGCACCACTCTTACCACGACCTCTATCTGCTGTAATGACGATCATCTTCTTCTTCCTAGGCTTAGGAACAAGCTCTTCTAAAGCTTTTATAACCTTAACCTGATCCTCTGTAAGAGCAAGCTTATATATTTCACTAGGAAATAAATGCTCCTCAGGTATCTTAACTTCTCTTCTAGAAAGCCTTTCGATCTCAGGAGTTGCAAAGCGAAGAGTCTCGTCTCTTCCTAAATCATATATTATAATACCTTCTGATGAATATAATGTCTCTATAAACCATTTCACGAATAGATTTCTAGGATTAGGATATTTGGGTGTTGAGAGAGTTTCTGAGAAAACATTTCTAGCGTAAGGCCATTCCTCTATAGAAGGTGTAAGGAATATAATTAATCCTCCTCCCTCAACAACTCCTACAAGTCTTCCGATGTCATTAGGCTTCAACCCATGACTTAGATCCATTACAAGAGCCTGCATAGTCCTACCCATGTGTCTATCAGATCTCTTGAAGGTATCCACTACAACTCGAGAGTCTTTAAGTCTCTTCTCTAGCATCTTTCTTACTAGAACCGCCTTGACCAGTTCATCATCAAATTCTCTTCTAAACATGTAAAGTATCTTAGGTCTTGTTATCTTCCCGGATAGTGTTGTAAAGTATTTGTATAGAATGTATACTGTAGAGATTCCCTGCTTGACTTCATCGCCTCCTGCAAGCACTAGCAGAATTCTATAATTCTTATCTCTAGCATCTAACCCGATCCTAGCAATAGATCTGGCTAGAAATCTAAGCCTAGCATTAAGAGATCTCTCTATATCCCTCCTGCTTACAAAAATCTTACGCTTGACACCGCTTCCTCCCATACTACTACTATCCAGATACGATTATGATAAATGCGAAGGTAAAAACTTTGAGATATATCCAGATCCTAGAAACTTCTTTAATCTATATCCAGTTCAAAAAACACCGGGTTAATCTAGATCTAGGATAAGCTTTTTCACATAGTTCAAAAAGTATGTTTATGGTGATAGAATTAAACAAACAGCCTGAAGTAAATATCGGCATGATCGGACATGTAGATCATGGGAAGACAACACTTGTACAGGCTCTCACAGGGGTCTGGACCGCAAGACACTCTGAAGAGCTTAAAAGAGCAATGACTATAAAGCTAGGATATGCTGACGGTGTGATTGGATACTGCAAGAATCTTCAGGAGCCTGAAAGCTATACAACCGAGAGATCATGTCCTGACGGTAGCGAGCCAGAGATCCTTAGAAGAGTATCATACGTAGATGCTCCTGGTCATGAGATCCTCATGGCGACAGTTCTCAGCGGTGCTGCTCTGATGGACGGAGCTATTCTAGTTATATCAGCTACAGATCCGTGTCCTCAACCTCAGACCAGAGAACATCTGATCGCTGTAAAACTCATAGGTGTGAGAAATATAGTTGTAGTTCAGAATAAGGTTGACGCTGTTTCTAAGGAGAGAGCTTTGAAAAACTATGAAGAGATTAGAAGATTTTTAGAAGAGATGGGCTACAGAGATCTTCCTGTGATTCCTGTAAGCGCTCTGCACAAGATCAATATAGATGCACTTCTAATGCATATACAGAAATATATACCCACTCCCGAGAGAGATGTGAGAGCTAAACCTTTGTTTCTTATCGCTAGAAGTTTTGATGTTAACAGACCTGGAACACCTTACGAGAAACTCGTAGGAGGAGTGATCGGAGGCTCTGTAGTGAGAGGTGTTTTCAGAGTAGGCGATGAGATTGAAATCAAGCCTGGAATAGAGATTAGAGAGAGTAGTGGAAAAACCTATTATAAACCCCTTCAGACTAGAATAGCATCTATAAGATTTGGAAATGAGGAGTTTACAGAAGCGAGACCGGGAGGGCTTGCAGCATTTGGAACGAAACTCGATCCATTCTATACCAAAGCTGACAAGCTTGTAGGAGGTTTCGTAAGTTTAGCAGGAGAACTCCCAGAACCTGAGTATGAATTTACCATAAGATATTCTCTCCTCGAAAGAGTTGTAGGTGTTAAGGAAATGCTTAAGATGACTCCTCTGAAGACTAGAGAAAGAATCCTGATCAGTATAGGAACCCTCACAACATTTGCAACCATTAACAGAATATCCGATGAGATTATGGAACTTACATCTCAGAAACCTGTAATAGCTTTGAAAGACTTTAGCGTAGCCATAAGTAGACAGATCGCAGGCAGGTGGAGGATCGCAGGCTATGGAAAGATAGTATGAGAATCAGTCTTTCAAGGACATGTAAAGAGGTTGATATTATAACCAGAAAATATGCTGTCATCGACACAAGCATATTTCTTCTAATATATGAAGGCTATAGCATTCTTGATGGACTTAAAGAAGATATTGATGAAAAATATGATTGTGTAACTACAGATAGCGTCATAAGAGAGCTTCTTAGAACCTCTAGCGGTGGGAGAGAACTCATACTCGAGTATTTAGAAAAGATCTTTAGAGAATGCATCATATTATATGTCTCAGAGGATCTTGAGAGAGAAGAAGCAGATCATGATCTAATAAGAGTTTCTCTCAGGTTAAAAGCTTCTCTTATAACATTAGATAGAGAACTGAAGAGAGAGGCTAGAAAGGCTGGCATTAATATCATAGCATATAAAGGCTCTGAAAAGAGAATCAAAATACCTTAAAACAGGTATTGATAACTTATTATTATAAGGGGGCGCTGAATAATGAAGCTACAGATTGAGGTTGAAGTGAGATATACAGAGGATCAGGAGAAAGTTCTAAGAGCTATTAGAAATCTATTTGATCTGGAAAAATACGAGCTTGTAGAGGAAGGTAGATATCCTAGGATCATAGCTTACTCAACTCATGTATCATCTCTGAAAAGATTTAGAGAAAGACTGTGGATGCAGAGAATTCTAGATACTGCAAGAAGTATCATGATGAGAGGAGTAGAGGGTAGTAGAATAGAATTTATGCTACATAAGCAAGCTGCATATGCTAATAAGGTGAGCTTTGTAGAAAGCGATAAAGAAAGTAGCCTGGGAGCTGTTAGAGTTGTTATAGAAACAGAGAAACCTATGGAACTCATAGACTGGCTTGCACCAAAAACCTCTGAAGGTAGACCTCTATGGATTAAAGAGATGCCCGAAAACCTGTGAAGAAATCTCTATGATATGGTGACTCCTCTCATAGCTATATGAGGTGCTACCACTCTATCCAGTATTCTCAGCTCCTTACTAGAATGCAGAAATTCTTCTCCGAAGCCTTTATAGAAGTTTGTAGTCATAGTACCTCCTCTGAGAGGTCCTCTGATCTCTCCATTAGCTATTTCATATGCATGCGTTATAGTAGCCTGTACAAAGCCTGAAACAGGATTAGAAAGCCACTCACCTATTACTCTAACAACATAGATCCCTCTGCTAACTTCTCTGATAAGATCCTCTAAACTCATATCTCCTCCTCTTAGCACCAGGACATTGTGAGAAGGTCTTGGAGATGAAGATAGAGATCTCCATGCATTTCCTGTAGATCTAGTGTTCATAAGATTCGCATAGTATGAATCATAGAGGAAATTTCTCAGTAAACCTCTTTCAATCACATTGATCATTCTAACAGCAACACCTTCGTCATCAAACTCTCTAGCGCCTATATACTCTCCTACTAATCCATTATCTTCGATCGAGATCTTCTCATTAAAGACCATACTACCTAATTTATTTGCTAGAGGAGATCTTCCTCTAAAAACATTCTCAGAACTAATAGCGGGAGAAAGCATTGTAGATATAATAGCACCACTAACCACCTGATCTAGTACCACAGTATACTTACCCGTCTCAGTTTTTCTGGCTTTCGTGAATTCTCTAGCCTTGCTACCTATGTTCTTTCCAAACTCTTGAAGATCTAGATCCTTTCTAATATCTCTTCCTATAATAAAATCTGAGAATGTTCCCGTACCTTGCTCTATATCAGCTCTAGCTAGAGCATACAAGCCGAAGCTGCTTTCAACTCTCTTCATAATATCGTTGAGATAACTGCTGAAGTATTGATACTCGATCATTGATAAGCTAATGCTACCACGAGTAACTCTAGCCTCTCTACAAGCTTCGCTGATCCCTTCTTTAATCTCCTTGTACATCATTTCTAATTCTCCGAATTCGATCTCTAGAATATTCTTATTATATACCACACCCGAGATGCTCCCTCTCCCGAAATCTTTATTCAAACCTTTCCAATTAGGATCCTCTGGAGAGTTTTTGGCGATAGATATGACTTTCTCAATTGCTTTTTCAACACCTTCTTCCGAGAGATCCTCTACACCAATCACTCCAATCCTTTTGCCTATGATAGCTCTCATGCTTAGAGATATTTTATCTATGTCGGTAGCCTCACCAGGTTCTTCTGAGAAAGAGAACCTCTTCCTCCTACTTCTCCACATAGAAACCTCTGCTTCCGAAGCACCTGCACTCTCTAATTTTCTCAGTATTCTTATGAGATCTATCTCCATCTCATACACCTCCTACAAGAACTGATGCTATTCTAACATGAGGTCCTCCATGTCCTACACGCACTAATTGACCCTCCTTCCCGCACCCCCCGAAAACTGATGTCTTAATCTTAAGATCTCTACCAATAGCTTCAACACCTTTTAAAGTTTCCAGTATGAACCCTGAGATAATAGTAGATCTTACAAGTCCTATAATCTCGCCATTTCTAATCTCATATGACGGTCCTACAGAGAAGGTGAAAGTTCCAGCTCCTGTATCAACCTGACCTCCGCCAGCTCCTCTGCCGAGAAGATAATAACCTTCTTTAATATCTTCAAACAACTCTTCGAACGAGTGATCTCCAGGCTTCATGTAGAGATTTGTCTGTCTCACTATAGGTATGTTCTCAAAATCCTGAGCCCTTCCATTTCCTGTGACTTCCATTTCAAGTTCTGACGCTGAGATCATATGAGTGAGAAATCTTCTTAGAATTCCCTCCTCAACGATCACTGTAGAAGTCTTTTTATTTCCTTCATCATCATATGGAACGAAGAAACCTCCCTCAACAAGACCGTCATCTACTATAGAGACATTCTCGGAGGCTATTCTCTCTCCTATTCTATTCTTAAGTATGGAAGTTCCCGATGCCACCAGGTCTCCTTCTGAAGCATGTCCAAAAGCTTCGTGAAGTATTAATCCTATCAGATCAGGATCTGACACAATTTTAAATCTTCCCGCCTTAGGCATTGGCGCTTTAACAGCTTTAACCGCGAGATCGCTTAGCTCTCTTGTGAAAACACTCCAGTCAATGCTAGCTATAAACTCCCAGCCTGCAACTCTGGACATAGAATCATAAACTCTCTCTCTAGCATCATTCTCCTGAGCTATACTCATATGTGAGAATCCTGAGAGAATGCTTAAAACCTCGACCTCTGCACCATCAAGTGATACTATTATTCTTCTATCTCTCTGAAGTCCGAGCCTTGAAACAGCAGACCTGATTCCTTGAATCATAGAGTTTTTATTAGCCTCAACAACTAGTTTAGTCTTCTCCTCTAAAGGTACTTCGAACGGATCCTCTTTATACTGTGAAGAGACTCTATCTTTATAAACCTTCCTCTGAGAAAACTTCTTCGAGCTCTCAATACTTCTAGCAATAGCATAAGCTCTATCAATACTTTTAAAAAGATCCTCCTTAGTTAAAGAGTTCGTAGAAGAGAATCCTATAGATCCTTTATAAAAAATTCTAACTCCAATACCTCTTCTAGAGACAGTAGAATACTCTCTAATAGAACCATCTTCAGCTACTACAGTCTCATATGAGTATTCTTGATATCTCAGATCCCCGAAATGAACGCCCAGTCTCTCCATATATGATAGTCCTTGTAGAAGCAGGTCTCGAGGGTCATACACGGAAGCCACCTTTGAAGTTACCTTAATAAAGCTAATATTTTCTCTAAATTCTCATGACCCTCCACAGCTGATCATTAAAATACCATGTTTCAACCTCAATAGATTTATTAGCCATAGAATGAGAAGCGTTAGATATAGGAGGTCTCGATGTCAACCTTTCTACCGGTAAGAATCCGAAGCGGTCGTATGAATGGTTTAAGAGGGTTCTACTCTGTATTCTCAGAAGAGGAAAGCATAGATCAAGAGATTAAGAGAATTAAGAATCGCTACATCTACGAGAGAATAGATCCTGAGATAAACTTCATATTCTATGATAAAGAACCAGTTCCAGGAATAGATCTCGAGAGAATGATCGTTAAATGGGAAGGTTTTCTAGATGTGAGAAGAAGAGGTATCTATAGATTCTTTCTACTAGCTGATGATGGTGCAAGGCTTTACCTAGATCGAGAACTTATAGTAGATGCCTGGGAAAATAGATCTCTAGATAGAATCTATTCTAGAGATATGAAGCTAGAGAGAGATGTATATAGAATAGAGCTAGAGTATTATAACACAGGCGTGTTCGGAAAAATAGAACTTGGATGGAGAAGAGAGGGAGGGGTGGATGAGATAATACCCTCAAGAAACCTCTTCACATACTCCGCCAGCTCGATAATAATAACAAATCCTCCCAAGAATTCTAGAATAAAGCTGATATATAATGGATTCGTTAGAGAAGCTTTTATAAAAGGAGGAATAGCCTTAATACCGGTTTACGACATAGCAGACGGAAGAGATGGTGAGGGGAGAATCCTTCTCTTCAATGATAGAGAGGAAATAATATACACAAGCCCCATCATAGAAGACATGTCTCCTGGTGATATATACTCTTTAGAGAGCATACCTCAACAGCTATAGAGGCTCTGCAAGAATAGAGGATTGAGAGATCTCTAGGCTTAGAAGATCCTCTGAGAAATAAGATTTATGCTGAAATCTGAGAAGCTTCATATATTTAAAGCTCTCGAGCCATAAGATAGGCGTCCTCACCATCTCTATAGTATCTTGGTATGATTCTTACTACTTTAAAGCCTAGCTTTCTATAGAGTTCTATAGCGGGCGTATTACTTACTCTAACCTCTAAAATCACTTCTTCAGCTTTATAAAGTTCTTTCATTCTTCTCATACCCTCTATCATTAGAGCCTTTCCTATACCTCTTCTCCGGTACTCAGGAAGAACTGCTATACTTATCACATGCCCCCTCCTCACATAATCTCTCTTGAAGAAACCCTCATCAATTTCAATTCTATTCATCATATATCCTACAATCTTTCCATTGATCTCAGCTACTAGGAATATATCTCTCCACTCTGATGCTATCTCTTGCCAGAAATACTCTGGATAATGTTCGGGTAGTGTAACCATGTTTATACTGATCACCTCTTTGAGATCTGAAAGACTGTTAATACTTCTAATAAGAAATAATGCATCATCTTTCAAACCACACACCATAATCTGATATTAGGTTGAATCCCTATTTTAATGATTAAGGAGATAAAGTATGAGACCTTCTCCATCGGTGAGTTTGAGAGATCTTATCAGAACCGAGGATGTGATACCTGTTCCAGGAGTATACGCGCCCTCAGTAGCGATACTAGCTGAAAGACTAGGCTTCAAGGCTGTATACTTAAGTGGAGCAGCTTTAACAGGTCTTCTGGGTATGCCGGATCTTGGTGTTATAACATTAAGTGAAGTAGCAATGTTTACAAGATATATATCTCAGAAGATCTCTATACCTCTCATAGTCGATGCAGACACAGGATTTGGAGAAGCTATAAATGTGGCTAGAACCGTTAGAGAACTTGAAGATGCAGGAGCTTCAGCGGTTCAAATAGAAGATCAGGTTCTTCCAAAGAAATGCGGTCATCTAACTGGAAAAGATGTTGTTCCAATAGATGAAATGGTTAAAAAGATTATAATGGCTGTAGAGAGTAGGAGAAACAGCGATTTTCTAATCATAGCTAGAACCGATGCAAGATCTGTTGAAGGCTTGGAAAAAGCTATTGAGAGAGCTAACATATACGTGGAAGCTGGTGCTGACATAATTTTTCCAGAAGCTCTTGAATCAGTAGAGGAGTTCAAGATATTTGCAGAGAGAGTTAAAGCACCTTTAATGGCTAATATGACTGAATTCGGTAGATCTCCTCTTCTCTCAGTTAAAGAACTAAAAGATCTAGGATATAAGATAGTCTTATTCCCCGTCACAACATTCAGAGCTTCTATGAAAGCTTCAGAACTAATACTGAGAAAAATCCTTGAGAAAGGTACTCAGAGAGAGGATCTAGATCTTCTAATGCCCAGATCCGAATTTTACCAGCTTATAAACTACTACTCCTATGAGTATAAAGATAAAGAAGTCGATAAAAAAGCAAGAGAGCTTCTAATTAGAAGGAAAACATTTCAAAAACCATAGAACTATGAAGATCAGCGATGCAAGGCCTTTCCTCATAAATCGGCTCCCGGATTCCTCCTCATCTCAAATTTAAGATAACAATAACGGCTAAAAAATAACTTATTTTAAAATTCTCTAGCTTTCTGATTGTTCTTCTCCTTCTTCAACCATGAAAGGACTTGATATAGGAGCTGCTTTAACTCTTCCTCTCAAAGTATTTATAACGTTCAAAGCCTCATTCTCTGAAACAAATCTCACAATAGAAGATGGCGATGCGCTTCTAATGCTCTCAGCAGATCTTATGATCTCGCTGAAGACCTCCTCAGGCTTCTTTTCATCTAGTTTAACTCTAACTTTCTCAAATACTATAGGATTAGGATATATAAGAGCTCCCCTCTTCACATAAATCTCATTATCAAGTACCGTAGCCATGATAGCTCCCGCCTCACTCTCACCAAGTTTTATCATATACACTACATCTTCATCTTCCGTCCTGCCTAGCTCTTCGAATCTATATGCTACTCCAACTGCTAGAGCTTCTTTCCATGCTGATCTAAGCCTATCAACATGCTGGTTAACTTCTTCTTGAGGTATTCTTCTAAATGCTTCTACTGTGAGAGTCTCAGGTTTCCATTCTATCGAGTTATCTTTAATAACATAGTTGATTCTGATCCTAACAAGATCGGTTTTACCCATTTTAAGATCCTCTACAATGAGCTTGTACAAAGCACTATTGAGTTGAGCTATATCTCTAGGCACCTGCTCTCTTAAGACTTTATTCTCTCTAATAAGATCCTTAAGCTGAGCATATACTGTTCTCCTTATCTTATCAGCATAAGTAGCAGCCCACACATAGCCTGTACTAAGACGCCTCTCTTGAGCTTCCCCGGAACTCATGCTAACTATTCCTCCAATAATATTTTATAATGTTTAAAAATATATTTTGCAAGACAGTTGCTCGGACTTATTCTACAAAATTATAATCCGAAGATACTTCAGCTAATAAACAGGGGAGCGAAATAATATTCTAAGATAATTAGATCTTTTCTTCCATTTAAATTCATATCCTACCCTACCTTACATAGCATCTTAAGGACAACTCTAATGCTACTCCAATATACATTCATCCCACTTCTTCCTAGCATTAGAATAGTATAGAGAGAAAGCTTTAGCTACTAATACTGTGAGAGCTTATAAGCTTACAATGATATTATCTAAGGTCGATAGGTGTCTAGATATGAAGAGATATGAACTACCTCAACTTCCATATAACTACAACGCCTTAGAACCATACATTATTGAAGAGATAATGAGAGTACATCATCAGAAGCATCATCAAGGCTATGTAAACGGTGCCAATGCAGCCCTAGAAAAACTCGAGAAACATCTCAGAGGAGAAGCCCAGATAGATGTAAGAGCAGTCTTAAGAGACCTCTCGTTCAACCACGGAGGACACATTCTACATACGATCTTCTGGCCCAACATGGCTCCCCCCGGAAAAGGTGGAGGAACTCCCGGCGGTAGAATCGCTGACGCTATAAATAACGTGTTTGGATCATTTAACAAGTTTAAAGATTTATTCTCCACAGCAGCTAAGAACGTTGAGGGTGTGGGGTGGGGAGTTCTAGGATATGATGTACTAAGCGAAGAGTTAAGGATCTATCAGATCGAGAAGCATAATCTTCTTCAAACAGCTGGGATAATACCACTCCTGGTCATAGATGTATGGGAACACGCATACTATCTCCAATATAAGAATGATAGAGGATCCTATGTGGATAACTGGTGGAATGTAGTTAACTGGGATGATGTTGAACGAAGATATAATGCGGCTCTGAATAAAGGTAGAGAGGCTTATCTACTGATCTAAGAAATTTAAAAAGAACATTTTTTAGCTTACATCTACATATCATTATAAAGGTGGCGTGATTGAATGATAATGACGAGTATAAAGGCTATCTCGATAAGATTGTATCAGAGATCTATAATAGGATTCTTAAGAGTGGTGAAGAGAATATTATAGAGATCACTGGTATGGAGAGCTTTACTAAGTTTATATCGTCAGGCTCCTCAGTAATAGTCTTCTACAATCCAAACTGCCCCGTATGCAAGAGATTTATGCCTGTATACGAGGAATATGTGGCATCTAAGAGATCTTCTAATAACTCTGTTAAGTATGGAAAGATCAATACGACCAAGAAGGATAACATTATAATTAGCATAATATATGGTGTCTACGCAGTGCCTACCATAGCTTTATTCAGAGATGGTAAGATTATAGCAAGACATGAAGGATATATGAACAGAGAGGAATTAGAAGAATTTATAGATAAAGAGCTCTATGCAAATCAAGATAATCATGAATAGCTTCTCAACTATCATCTAACCCTCCTTCTTCCCCTCCAGCCTAGACTTAGAAAAACTCTGCCTTCCTATGATTCCTTTCTCAAGAAGCATTCTAATACTCTTCTTAAGAACTCTTCTAACAAGATATCTCTTTCCAATATCTCCATATAATTTGAGTGCAACGGCTCTTATACTTCCCAGATCTATGAGAAGATTCAGGATCTTCTTATCCTCCTCACTTAGCTCTTCCGCCAAATATTTAAGTGAGATCCTTGCTATATCAGAGGGTTTTAATCCTAGGTAGGGTTTTTCTATGTCAAGAGAATCTAATCTCTCGAGTACTCTAAATCTTATAATAGTTATGATACTATCGTTTCTAAGCCTTTTCCCATAGATCCTTTTCAATTCTCTTATAAGCTCCTCTAGACTGTTGTATCCTTCTTTCTGAGCATCCTCAATACTCAGATCCTTTAATCTCTTATGAATAACCTCTTCAATGTAAGCTTTAGCAATAGGAGCACCGCCGCTGTGTATGATCACTATCTTCTTCTTAGGAACTATATAACCTAGGCGAATTGTACTCTTCTTCTTATTACTTATAACCATGCTAGCATACTCTTTTCTAAGCATTATGTGAGAACCTAGAAACTTGATCCCTTTCAACTATCTGAAACCTCTAAACTCTTTATTTCTTCCCTCTCTAGATCTCATAGTACTGTAGTTGCTCTAGAACATATTTTCTTATTTCAATAGGCTTAGGAAGATTCATCTCGATCTTCCCACTACTCATGTATTTTACTAGAAGAGGTTTAGGAGATTTATTATCCGGACATTTAGGAGGCTCTTGAGCCCATGGTACCATGATATTCTTCAAAGGATTCAGACACCTATACACCTGTTTAGCTCCTGGCATCTTACCTCTCTTAGTTATAGGAATCCACTTATCTCCTTTCTTAATCTCAACTATATCCATACTGAGATCAACACTTGGCGGAAATGCTATCGACGTTCCCACTCCGAAGCCTTCTACTACGTCTCTTAGTTTTAGAATCTCCTCTTCATCAATACCGCCGCTCACATAGATCTTGACATCAGATCTTCCCATGAGATTTAATGTCCACCTAACTTCTTCGACTATTTTCCTCATGTTACCTCTTCTAGAGCTGGGAGTATCAAGTCTAACACCGGCAAGCTTCTTCCCTAGAGCGTTTACAGCCATCATAGTCTCTACTCTCTCATCATAGAACGTATCTACCAGAGCAATCCTAGGCACATCAGGTTCTACAACCTCATCAAAAGCCTTCCAAGCCTTAACCTGATCTTCGAATATCAGAATAAGCGCGTGAGGCATTGTACCCATAGGCTTCACTCCTAATAACTCTTCGCTATAAGCACCTGACACGGCATCACAACCGCCTATAAAAGCAGATCTATCTAAGGTGAAAGCTATAGCCGGATGAGCCGACCTTAATCCGAAGAATAGGACTGTTCTATCTCCAGCAAGCTTTCTAATCCTGGCAGCCTTAGTTGCAACTGATGTAGCATGTCTTAGAATCCCTAAGAGTGCTGTCTCTAGCTCTAGAAACTCTCCTACAGGTCCCTCGATCATCATCACAGGCAGTGTTTCCTCGAATATGGTTCCCTCAGGCATTGCATAAACATCTATATTCCTACCCTCTAGAAGATATAAAGCCTCTTCCAAACCTGCAAAAACAGCCCACCTATAGTTTTTCGGAAGGCTATAAGCATGGATCTCTGCCCTAACATATGTTCTGTCAAGATTATATGCCTTAAGAATCTTCATAGTCCTCTTAAAATACACATCTGTCACAAACCCATTTTTAATAGCATCCCATGATGGTATGAATTTAACCAGCCCCAAAAAAGTATAACTCTATAGCAGTATTATAAGATTTCATAGATCTATTCATCATATCATGATTATAAATGATTCTAGACAGTGTAATACTTAAAATATGATAAGATAGAGGAGGCCGGTATAAATATTCTCTATTAGCAAATAGTTATCTTGAGGAAAGACTGTATTGAGCCTAGAACATCCTTCCAAGGATATTATAGGTAAATCTGCCAGAACACTACTCGAACATTCTATAATTCTAGGTGTCACAGCAAGTGTGTCACTCTACAGATCTCTCGATCTAGCTCGAGAACTCATGAGAAGAGGTGCCGAAGTATATCCTGTGGTAAGCAGAAGTGCTGCCAAACTTATATCACCTATGATGTGGGAGTGGGCTACAGGCAATAAAGCCTATGTTGAATTCGGTGGAGAAATAGGTCATGTAGAGCTTGCCAGAATATCTTCAGGTATGGTTATTGCTCCAGCCACCGCCAATACTATAGCTAAGATAGCCTATGGAATAGCTGATACCTCGGTGACTCTGGCAGCACAGATCATACTAGGAGTTGGCAAGAAACTTCTGTTAGTACCAGCTATGCACGAACCCATGTACAGATCTCCTCCACTAGTTAATGCGCTGAAGATATGTAGAGATCTTGGTATATCGATTCTACCACCAATCATAGAAGAAGGGAGAGCTAAGTATCCGGATCCTATATGGGTTGCTGATAAGACTGAAGCACTGATTCTCAGAGGAGAGGATCTTAAGAATGTGAAGATTCTAGTAACAGCCGGACCTACTAGAGAGCATCTGGATCCTGTGAGGTTTATATCTAATCCAAGCACCGGTAAGATGGGTGTTGCAGTAGCTTCTGAAGCACATTATAGAGGTGCTGATGTAATGCTGATCCACGGCCCCCTTACCATACAATCTCCTCCTTGGATCTCTCGCGAGGAGGTAACTTCGGCAGATGAGATGCTAAAAGCTGTTCTCAAGCATATTAGAAGAGAGAATCCACATGCAATCATACTATCAGCTGCACCAGCTGATTATAGGTTCTCTAGAAGAGAAGATAAGAAGATACCCAGTGAAATAGCCAAGATAGAGGTGGCACTTGAAGCAACACCAAAAATAGCATCTCTCGTCAGAAAAGAAGCTAGCGAGAGCATTATCGTGGGCTTTGCCGCAGAAACAGTCTCATCAGAAGAAGAGCTTATAGAGAAGGCCTTGAAGAAGCTGGATAAGTACAGCTTTGATTTTATAATGGCAAACATAGTCGGAGCTCCTGGCACAGGTTTTGGAGCTGATACCGATTTAGGAGTTCTAATAGATTCTAGCGGTAGGATTATCAAAAAAGGTTTCATGCTTAAGCGTGAGTGGGCTAGACTAATACTAGATATGGTGAGAGAAAGAATCCTTAGAAAGAAGGTTCTTTAACAGCTTAGTAGACCTCTTTCTTTATGATATAAAGCTTTGCTATCTAATAATCTCTTGAGAGGTATTCTAATGAAGAGAAGACACACCTGCATAGTATGTGGAAGAGTCTTTCCAGAAGGCCAGGGTGTGATCCTTAAAATAGGTGAGAATCAACTGACATTTCATAGCAAATCTTGCGCTATTAAATTCATCAGATATTACCTAGATCTTCTAGATCTTCAGTGCGCTGAAAAAAGTTTAAGAAAAGCTGTTGAAGATTTTGAGAAGATTCGAGAGAATAGAACTAGAAAGAAATTCCTTGAAGAGTAGATCTCTCTAAATTCATAGGATTCTTAGAGAATTTCTAAATAGTGTGATTCTAATACTCTCAATACCTCCTCTCTTTATAATGCTGAGATATATGTTTCCAGATCTATCCGGATTAAGCCACTCCGATTTTAAGCCTATTAATGCAGCTTCTAGACCTTCTTCAATATAGTTTCTAAACCCAAATATCTCTCCACCATATACCGTAGCATACTTGAGCACCTCACGAGGATCAAAACCAAAGTGTTTTAATCTCATGACATCTACTAATACCTCTGCCTCTCTCCATAGATCTGGTTTAATCCATCCTGCATTATCTGTTCCAAGACCTATTCTAAGATCTTCTATCTCGAACATATTCTTATTAACCTCCCCAGATCCGAACCACATATTGCTTCTAGGACATATTATAAGACTCACCCCTCGATCCCTTAGCTCTAACAACTCGTCAAAGCTTAGATAAATCCCGTGAACCACAGCCCTAAGCCTTCTCAAATCTCTTAATCTCTCGAAATCTCTTTCTTCTCTAACATCTCTAGTCTCAGCTACGTGAGATATAATCCACGCATCATGTTCTCTTGCATAGGAATCTATTAATTTTAATAACTCATGATCATAGTAGTGAGGAGAAGAAATACCAATCCATTTTGTCATACTAAGTGCTTCTCTTATCTCTTTTTCCAAGGAATCTCTAGACTCCGGATCTGGCATATAAGATGGAATATAGATCATATCATTAAAACTTTCTCCAGCCTTCACACCCTGTCTGAGACCTTTCAATCCCATCTCTCTAAAGTCATTCAACATCATAACACCAGAATCTCTGGAAAGTCTGAGAGCTCTAGCTATATATCCTGGAACCTCTTTCTCGAATTTTCTGAGCATGATATATTTAAGACCGTAAGGTTCTCCAACAAGAGAGTCTATATCGAGATCCCATCCAACCTCTTCAAAACCTATGTCAGCCATATGAATGTGCGAGTTGACTAGAGGGGGCATTATAATACCACCCCTGAGATCTATTCTAATAGTTCTCGAATCCATAGATGTTGAGAAGCCTTTCAAACCTATACTACCTATAATACCATCCTCAACGTATATCGAAACATTTCTCTTAATCTCAAGTTCTCTACCCATTAGAAGTATATCTGCTTCTATGATATACCTCATATGATTCTAACTCCATAAACCTATACTCTGGGGTATAGTATAAATCTTATCTTAGTATAGATCCTCATCTTGAGCTCTTAGATAAAGTCCTAAATCTATTATATTATAAACCACAGGTCTTCTCATATAATCTCTCGTTCTGGGCCATCTCAGGATCTCATCAGCGTCTTCCGCAGCAAACCCCACACCCACAACTCTATTATCTGATCTATCTATCACCGCTACCGTAAGCTTTTTTCTAAAAGGCCTCAAGATTTCTACAACACTCTCGTAAAGCAGATCCCTGCCATAGAGAAACACCCTTACACCCTCTTCTCTAGCGATAACGGCACCTCTCACAGTGTCTAGGGTTCCATATAGAAGTTCTAAAAATCTTGGTGATGGTATGAACAACTCTCCATATATCAACCCTATGAGAACTCCCGCGGCTTGAATCTCCACACCTCTATCATATAATCCAAAGATTCTCTCCAGCAGTCTTTCTTCAACAAGATACATGCGTTTACAAGGCTCTTCAAAACACAATATTACTGAGTCTAGTCTTTTGAGAACCTCTTCTAACGCTACTTCGAATACCTCTCTAATATAAAGATCTAATGATCTTAGTTCTTTATAAGACCTTATAACTCTCATCATAATCTACTTCCGTCTGAGAACACATATAAAGTATCCTTCCATAGAATGCCTATGAGGCCATACTCTAACACATTTCTCAACTTCTGGAGAAAACTCCAGACCTAGAAAACCTCTCAAACCTCTAGACCACATATTAAAAACTGGAGATACCACTTCAACCTGTTTATCATAGTGCTCGAGAATTTTGGAAACAACATACTCGTTTTCCTCGGGAGCTATAGAACATGTAGCGTAAACTATAACACCTCCCGGTGCTAATGCTTCTATAGATGAGGATAGGATCTCTATCTCTCTTGAGACAAGCTTGGCAAGAGTTTCATAGTCTGTTCTATATCTCCTACTACGATCAAACATTATAGCTCCCTCAGCGCTACAAGGAGCGTCTACAAGAATCTTCTTAAGCTCTTCTCTGAATATCTCATGAGTTTTTCTAGCATCGAATCTTGTTATTACATAGCTTCTAAGACCAAGCCTGTCTAGATTGAATCTCAGAGCTTTAAGACGTTCTCTGGAGATATCATTAGATATAACCAAACCTCGATCCTTCTTAAGTATTATCATGTAAATACTCTTACCTCCTGGAGCTGCACAACAATCAAGTATATCCTCATCCTCTCTGGGTTCTATCAAGAGAGGTGGGATTAGCGATGCAGGGTCTCTATAGATATAGTAGTAGCCTTTCATAAACTCATGTGTTGAACCTAGGGTAGGAGATCTAGGACTTCTTATAACTCTATAAGCATAGGAAGACCATAGGATCTTCTCAAGACCGAAACCCTGATCTACAAGCCTATTAACAAGCTCGCTACATTCAATTCTCATAGGATTACACACTATAGCAGGTTTATAGAGATCTTTTTTATCAAAAGATTCGAGAAGTTCTATAGTCTCGCTCTCACCAAGCATATCTACATACCTAGCAATCATATAGGGTAGGAATCTATACTTCTCAGAGATCTTTCTAACCTCATCCGACACCTTGACCCTATCCTTAAACTCCTCATAGATCCTAGAATAGCTGATGTTTAGCACCATATCCTATGATTACTAACTCTAGCAAGTTCTTAAGAAAGCTATACACAATATAGCTACACTTCTAAAACCCCCACCACTCTAAACCTAGTATAGAGGTTTTGACTTATAAAGCCTTTAAACAAGTGTTTAGATTGGATGAAGGGGGGTGGGGGAGCACCTAGTTCTTGAGGATATATGGAAGTATTATGGAAATAATCCTGTTTTGAGTGGTATATGGCTATCCGTCGAGAAAGGAGAATTCTTCGTCTTGGTAGGACCTTCAGGTTCTGGAAAGACTACTATACTCAGGATCATAGCAGGCTTTGAGGAACCTACCAGAGGTTTTATTGTATTAAATGGTGAGAAGATTAACGGCAAGCCTCCTAACAAGAGAAATCTGGGTGTGCTGTTTCAAAGACCAGCTTTGTTTCCTCATATGAATGTATACGAGAATATAGCCTTTGGTCTTAGAGTTAGGAGATGGTCTGAAGAAAGGATCAGAGCTAGAGTTAGAGAGCTACTCGAACTAGTAGGATTAGATCCTGCGACCTACGAGAGGAGAATGCCTCATCAATTGAGTGGCGGCGAGCAACAGAGAGTTGCACTGGCAAGAGCTCTAGCTCCGGATCCTGAGATTATTCTTCTAGATGAGCCTCTCAACTTCTTAGATTATATGCTTAAGAAGAAAGCCATCTCCGAGTTTAAAAGACTTCATAGAGAGCTTGGAAAGACTCTATTCTATATAACCCACGATCAGTGGGAGGCTATGTCTCTTGCAGATAGAATAGCTGTCATCTACAAGGGTGTGATCCAGCAGGTGGGAAAACCTAGAGAAATCTATGAGAAACCTAAGAACTTGTTTGTAGCATCTTTCATAGGAGATAACAATCTCCTCGAGGGTTTGATCTCTGATAATAAAATATATATACCATCTCTCCATATAGCTTTAGAAAATATAGATGGCTACGAGAATAGAGAGAATAGAAAGATTTCAATCGCTATAAGACCTGAGAATATCATAGCTAGGAAATGCGATGAAGAGAATACCGGTGGAAGAGGTGTTATCAGGGGAAGGATATTAGAAAAGACCTACCTAGGATCAATTACGATGCTAAAGATTTTAGTAGGAGATAAAGAGATTATAGCAAGACATGAAGGCGAAGATGTGGAACCTGGCGATACGGTATGTCTAGATATTAACGAGGAGAAAATAATTGTATTCGAATAACTTGCAAGAAGATCTTCTTCATAGAGAGTAATATGATATGAAGTCTTTCATAGGATACAAACTACTGCAAGTGTTAAGGGATCCTCTTAGTATAGTGCTTCTCATAGTATTTCTCTACATGCTGATCTTTCTATACATACCGCTTGCAGTATCTGTAGGAGAGATACTTCTGGGCGGCGGTGTAAATACTGGTATAATAGCGAACTCTCTCCCCATACTGGTAAGATCTGTTTTAATAGCTCTTATATCATCGGCCCTATGTCTTCTTATAGCAATCCCCATATCATATTTACTCTCCTTCTACACGAAACCTCTTGAGAAAAATATGTTTATAGTACTTATTTTAGCACCTTACTGGGTTGGCAGTCTTCTCAAGATATATGCCCTAGCATACTTAATCCTGGTTCTCGAGAGTATAGCTGGAACGAGAATACTCTATACAGAGACATCTCTATATATAGGTCTTATCTACAACTATTCTCCACTGGCTATAATACCAATATTCTTGTCTATGGAGAGAATCGATAGAACTCATATAGAAACCTCTAGAAGTCTCGGAGCAGGTGCTCTGTACACTCTTTTTAGAGTTATACTTCCAATAAGTTCTCCGGGAATCACTTCTGCGTTCTTCCTAGTCTTCGCAGGAGTTGTAGGAGAAGTTGTGGTTCCTCAGATTCTTATGGGAGCTTCAAACTATATGGTAGGACAGTGGATCTATCAGCTCACGTTTTCTTTCCACAGGCTTTCTGACGCATCTCTACTTTCAATGCTTTATTTAATACTCACACTAGCTCTTTTAGTGCTCATTGTTAGAAGAGGTGGTGCAGGAGGTTTTACCATATGAAGATAGGGATGAGATATATAGCTTTATCTATTATAATTCTCTATCTTATTTTTATCTATACTCCGATACTAGTGAGCATACTAGGATCTTTCTCTTCCAAGAGATTTTCTATAGATCTAAGTAATCCAACTCTCGAATGGTATATGAGAGCACTCAGTAATAGAGATGTAATATCTGCTGCTGAGAATTCTATCAGACTAGCGCTCTCAGCGGCAGTAATATCTACAATGACTGGAATGATCGTTGGCTACGCGTATATCCATAGAAGGCCTAGAAGCTTTATAGAGACTTCCATATACATTCCTATAGTGATTCCAGAAGTGATAGAAGCTTTCACCCTAGCATTACTCTATATAAGGTTAGGAGTTGAGATGGGCTTCATAACAGTTCTAGCAGGTCATCTCACCTTTAATATAGCCTACGCTTTCATGGTGATAAGATCTAGGATTGAGATGATCCCTAGAGAGATCATAGATTCAGCAAGAATACTAGGTGCTGGTGACAGGATGATCCTATTAAAAATTATACTGCCTCTAACATATCCAGCCCTACTCTCAGCAATGCTACTCACGTTCGCACTCTCCTTCGACGATCTTATTAAAACTCTATTTACGAGTGGGCCTGGTTTTAAAACACTTCCCGTGCTTATATGGTCTATGGTGGGTAGAGGTGGGGTATCTCCAGAGATTAATGCTGTTAACTCTATAATACTATCAATATCTCTAGTGATCTCAGGTTTTATATCATATATCATCAGAAGAGATCTTCAGAAGATTCTCTAGCAACTTTCTCCCAAGTAAAAACCCAAGATCAGATATCATGAAGGGGTTCAGCTCTTATAGGTTTATATTGGTTGTTTTCATTGCTTCATTTCTTTCCCTTGCATAGGTCTTTGGATTGCACCACTCTTAGGGGTGTTTAGGGGTATTCTTAAATCCTCATATCTTGAGTAGTGTCATCCTTGGAGAGAGTCTTCTCATTTCTATGGTTTTCAATTCCTCACCGGGTAGCTCATCACATCTAGAGTTGTGGAGAGAGGTTGATAATGTTTTTCATATATTCTGCTTAACCAGATACAGCATTATAAGATGCGGTACACCAAGACTCCCACCCATCCACGGAAGAAAAGTCTACACACCGATCATATCAGAAGAATAGCATCAGGTAATACAAACCTGTATGAAACCTGAAACAGTTGCTAAAGGTGTTTAAGTTTAATAGCTATCACAATTAGAATCCTAAGGAAAAGCTTCTGAGGGCGTTTATAGTTGTTCATGCCGGATAAAATGAGTGAACTAAAGATCCTAGCACCAGCGGACTATGTGGAGGAGGTAGCTCTAGCACTTATTGAGAGCGGGGTTTTTCAGGTTACTTCAAAGCCTGGGAGAGGAGTTCTAGCTGAGAGATCTAGAAGAGAACTTGTTCTAATAGAAGAGGCTATAATGAGAATGGACCAGTATCTCGGTATGATCGGTGCGAGAGTTGATAAAGAACCTCATGAAAGATTGCAACCTAGGCCGGATTCTTTGAGTAGATCTCTCGAGAGTGTGAGAGAAAAGCTTAAGATCATAGATCGAGAGTTTGGGGAGTTGCTAGATAGATATCGTGAGTATGAAGCTAAGATCTCCGAGTATCAGAATCTTTTAAGCTATCTAGAGAATCTGAGAGATCTAGACGTGGATCTCTCAAGACTTATCTTAGGAGTCTTTCTCAGAATGAAGATTCTTATAATAGGAGTAGAAAGATTAGATACCTTCAGAGAAGAGATAAACAGAAGAATCCCAGCACATGCTTTTATGTGCTCTCTCTCTAGAGACGCCAGAGAAGAGATTTGTCTGCTCATATATCCAGCGGAAAGCGAGGGAGCTGTAGGAGAGATCATCAGAAGTCATAGAGCTAGAGTTTTCGAATTAAAAGAAGGTCTTCCGAGCAATCTCGCTAGAGCCTATGAAGAGGCTTATAGAGAGTTTGAGAATATGAAGAATTTTATGTATGGTATCAAAGATGAAGCTAAGAGAAGGTTTACATCTATAGGTTCTCTGTTTAGAGAGACTTATCAAGAGCTTGTAATATTAAGAGATATGCTGAGAATTCTCGCTCACTCATATTTCACATCATCATATGTAGTAATAGAAGGCTTTGTACCTCATAGCATGAGGAAGAGAGTATCGGATAAGGTTTTAAGAGAAGGCGAGAACAGAGTTCTACTAGAATTCCGCGAAATAAGCAGACTTGACAGACTAGAGGAAGAGCCTCCTACATCATATAGAATACCTGATCTTCTAAAACCCTTTAGAATGATACCAGATCTATATGGAACTCCTTCATACAACGAGATCATACCAGTTTTCTTGGCATCTATTACTTTCCCTATAATATTCGGACTCATGTTTCCAGATATAGGGCATGGTCTTGCCATATTAATTGCGGGGATCATCATTATAAGATTTTTTAAGAGACATGGATTAGAAGATCTAGGACTTCTTCTAGTGTACCTGGGAACTGCATCAATAATAACAGGGTTCTTGGCAGGAGAGTTCTTCGGTCCTGCAACACCCGTGTCCAAGTACATTGAAGGATTTTACGAGGAGCTTCATTTAAGCCCTCCTCTGAATCTCCCTATATACAAGCCTGAGGCAGGTCTTACCGAAGCTCTATATTCTTTCATCCTTCTATCGGTTAGGATAGCTGTTATAACACTCTTTGTAAGCTCTCTCTTGGGGTTTCTAAATGGCGTGATCAATAGAGAGACAGATTATGTGTTAGCTCTTGCCCTGCCCAGACTGCTTATATTCACAAGTATAATGATCCCATCATTCATTTCTAATAATCTAGGTGATGTTGGAGGGTTCTATTACCATATGAGCCTTGGACAACTCACAGGAGTTCTAGGAGTTTCAGAGAGCTATAAGCATCCTCAGATCATAGAGATCATGAAATGGGTTCTCAATATATCTCTTCTATGGATTATCTTCGGAGAATCTATTGTAGAGAGCATTAAACACGATCTGAAAAGTGGTCTGAAGAAAATAGGCTCAGGTTTTCTCGAGGTCTTTGACACTATTATAATGGTTATAGGGAATACAATGAGCTATATGAGGATCATGGGTATCGCACTAGCACATATAGCAGTAGTAGTATCATTTTACGTTCCAGCTCTATCGCTTTTCCAAAGCCCTAGCATATCAGATCAGATCGCAGCCTGGGCTATGTATTCTGTAGGAAATCTAATTGCAATGACACTTGAAGCAGTGATAGCATTTGCACACACCTTACGACTACATCTATACGAGATGTTCAGCAAATTCTACAGAGGTCTTGGAAGACCTTACAATCCATTCACACCGGTTATTTATAGAATTGAAATCAGCTAGGCTAGAGAATCAGATAAGAGATTTGGAAAACACGAGATAAAAATATTTTAGACTTCACACACAACTTAAATGGGCGGCGGTAGTCTAGCCTGGTCCAGGACGCCGGCCTGCCACGCCGGAGATCCCGGGTTCGAATCCCGGCCGCCGCATTTATTCGGTTACTTCTCTCCGATCTCTCCAGGTATTTTCTTTATCAGGGCACTTATCTTGCTCAGGATCTTTATGAGTATGTTTATCTCGGTTTTTGTAAGATCTGATTTACGTAAGATTCTTCTCAAGGTTGTTTTAACTTCTTCAGACCTCATCCTATTTTTGAAGATCAGATCCGTTATCTCTGATAAGTATTTTTCAGCAAGCCTGAAATCTTCCGGGCTTGGAGTTTCAAGATTCTTTATACTTGATTCTCCAGCATAAGCTGAGTGTATCTCGTAAAGTGCTATTGCAACAGCATGAGAAAGATTTAGAACTGGATATTCTCTATCTGCTGCTATGTGAACATATAGATCGCATTCAGCTAATTCTTCTCTTGTAAGTCCTGTGCTCTCTCTACCGAAAACCAGAGCTATAGATTCGTATCCTTTGATCAGCTCTACAAATCTTTTAAGTTCTATCGGCTGTCTTAAGAGATCTCTATCTAAGGGTACTATGGAAGATGTACATGCAACTAGTTCGACTCCTTCGAATGCTTTCTTGAGATCATCTACGACAACAGCCTTAGCTAGCACCTCAGCACCTTTTACAGCATATCTAAGTGCTTCTTCACCTATGGAAGCCTCTGGTTTGACTAGGTATAGCTCTTCAACTCCAAAATTCTTACAAAGCCTCGCTACAAATCCTAAGTTTATAGATCCTTCTACTCCTACTAGCACTACCCTGATCTTCTTACTAATCATCGGGTCTCAACTTCTTCTATAGAGCTTCAGGTTCTTAAGAACATCCATGACATGGGATACAAATATTTCAAGATCTCTTCTTGCAACTCCTCTCCTCTCAGCTTCTAGATACACGATCTCCTCAACAGCTGAATAGTTTTTAAATCTCTCATTAAGCTCTCTCCATTTTATATTCTTCAAAGCTTTAGCAAGTCTCTCATCATATGGTAGAACACCTTTAATCATTAAAAACGATATTATAGGATACCCTACATAACCTCTATACGTAGTTCCATTATCGCTACTATCAACAATACCTCTAGAGAGATCTGCAAAGACCTTGTAAACACGATCACCTTCAGAGCTTATAACCTCAGCATTAAATTCGTCAAGAACCTTAATTCTCTCATCAGCTATAGCTCCTAAAGCCTCCAAAACTTTAATCCTAGGAGGAAGTCTTAGAAGCTTCAAAGCATGCAACCACTAAAGTAAATATTTCTAAAAATATTAAGGATATTGAAGGGCCCGTAGCCCAGCCAGGATAGGGCGTCGGCCTGCGGAGCCGGAGGTCCCGGGTTCAAATCCCGGCGGGCCCGTGGTCTTCTACCTAACACTCTAGCACTCTCTCACATTGTTTTCTGAGATCTAATTTTTCGATTTGAATACAATGCTCGAGAGAGAATAGATCCATGGCTGTGTAGTGTATCATCTCTCAGTGAATAAAATTCGCGGATTTTAAATGTTTATATATTTACAAGACTTTAGCTAGGAAGATATTGTAGTCAATATGTTTAGAACCTCATTATGGCTGGGAACCTCATAGGATCCCAGTTTTCTTATTTTTAATGCCGCAGTAGCATTTGCATATAATAAGGCTCTCTTCAGATCAAATCCTCTTATTAGTGCTGTTAGAAATCCTGATGCAAAAGCATCTCCAGCTCCCGTGGTGTCTACCACTTTATCGACTCTAAACGCAGGCACTCGTTCTCTAAGATCTTTGTATACAGCATATACACCCTCAGCTCCTAGTTTTATCACCACGATCTGAGGTCCTATGGATCTTAGGATCTCGGCTGCTCTCTCATAATCTCTTTCACCCGTAATATAATAAGCCTCAGCGCTCGTGAGCATGATTATATCAGTATTCTCAAGGATTCTTCTAAGCTCTTCTAAACCTCTTCTAGCGAGAACTCTTCCAGGATCCCATGAGATTTTAACATCATATTTCCTGGCTAGAGACATAGCTTTAAGAGATGTATCTATCCTCAGACTCGCTATATGCATATATTTGGATCTACTTATAACTTCTTCATCGAGATCCTCGGGTTCTAACTCTTCCGCAGCTCCTTTAAATCCATACATGACTATCTCGCCTGATGAGTTTATAGCTACAATTGTAAATCCCGTTCTATCCCATGAAACTCTAAGCCCTCTAGTATCAACACCTTCTCTCAGAAGTTCGTCTACTATGATCCTACCAAAATTATCAAAACCAACCTTGGCTATGATACTGCTCCTAAGACCAAGCCTTTTAACACCGATAGCAACATTCACAGCAGAACCTCCGGCACTCCATCTCTGTTCCAACACTGTACTCTCCTGATCTGGTTGTGGAAATGAATTAACTCTGATTCTTATGTCAACTAGCGCATGCCCCACCGTGACAACATCAAAAATCTTCTCTGAAGTCATCTCGCAATTCTACCTCGTTCTCAGATCTTTATTCAACAAGTCTTGCTACTTCTTCTACCTCCTTACCCTCATGTATTATCATTCTCAGAGCTCTAACCATGGAAATAGGATTCTTATGCTGAAATATGTTTCTTCCAACTACAGCACCATTAGCTCCAGCATTCATCACAGATTTTACATCTCTAAGGAAGTCTACAGGATTATCTCTAGTCCTCCCACCACTCATAAGAATCGGTGTTCCAGAAGCTATTCTAACAACTTCTCTAAAACTCTCTTCAGAACCTGTGTAATAAGTCTTAATAAGATCCGCGCCACTCTCTATGGCAGCTCTCACACCGTATTTTACAATCTCAGGATCATACGGGTTTTTAATCGCAGATCCTCTTGGATAAGCCAGCTGAAGAGCAGGAACTCCATATCTTTCAGCGGTGAGTCTTATGCTGAACCATCTTTCAAGCATCAGATCCTCGTACTCGCTACCCCAGTACACTGTCGCAGCAACAGCGTCAGCACCTATAGCGATGGCATCTCTTACAAATCCAAAAACACTCTGAAGAAGTCTCTGAGGCTCAGGTCTTAAGCTAGTCTTCCCGGTAAGCTTTATTATAATAGGAATCCTCCCACCCCAGATCTCGTAGGTCATGGAAGCTATACCAAGAGTAGTCATTATAGCATCAACACCTCCTTCAACTACCATTCTAATAACAGAACGAGGATCAACTCTATCCTCAGGAAAGTCACTAGGACCATGCTCCACGCCATGATCAAAGGCAAATATAAGAGCTCTACCATTCTTGAGGATCCTATTCAATCTTATTCGCTTACCAATACCGTTATATGCTCCTCCGCTCACCATACACACCATCATAATATGTAGTCTGGCTATATTAAGTATACTCTTTCTCTAACCTCTTAGGTTTCTTTTTAAACTCGAAGAAAACCCGATCTGAATACTTGATAGAGAGAAGCTAGAGGAGTTAGGAGAGAATAAGCTTTTGCTAGAGGAGAAATACGCCTCTAAATATTATAAAATCTTATTTAAGCTTGATGTTGCGAGAATCGAGTGCAAAATAATTCTCGATAAATCCTCTACCACCTCTACCTTATTAAGAGCTTTATAAAGGTTTTTATCAAAAGCTACGACACCATGATCTTTTAAGATCGCTATTGAAGTTTTTTCTCTGTATAGAGCTTCTGCCACCGATCTGGCAAGCTCTTCAGTTCCGGGCTCAAGTCTTCCTAGAATAGCTACTCTTCCTCCTATGTAATACTTTACTTCATAAAGATCTCTAGAATACTCCTCAACAATCCTTCGCAGGGTTTCCTCCTTAAGAGCGTGTGCTAGTGCTATCATGTAGGGAGGGTGCGCATGCACTATAGCTTCAGCATCATCTATACTTCTATATATCTCTAGATGCATTCTATATTCTGAAGATGGTTGTAAACCAGCTACTCTCTCCCCGCTCTCTATATCTACTAGTGAGAGATCCTCAGGATCTAGAAGGTATTTATCAGCACCCGACGGAGTTATCCAGAATCTTCTCCTATCATTAGCTCTTCTGCTCACATTACCACTCATACTTGTTATAAGTGCTCTCATATACATCCTTCTCATCACACTCACAATCTCTCTTCTAATATCTAGATCGAGCATGTGAACACCTGATAATACTTGTAGAGATATCTTATAAGACTATCCGCTTATAACATATATGGGCAGGATGAGTAGAATAGAGATAAGATATAATAATGGTGTATTCGTAGTAGAAAAAGGATCTGAGAGATACAGAGAAGGAGAAGCAATAGAACCTCTTGAAGTGGCATATCTTCTTCAAGAAGAGAGAGCTATAGTGCTCGATGAGAGTAACAGAGTTCTAGAACTTAAAGATCTTGTGATGATTTATTCCAGCAAGAGAGAATGGTGGCTTCTCTTCACAGTATTATATGATCTACATAAAAGAGGTAGAATCGCTAGAAGAGGTTTTGGAGATAGAGATCTTATATTAGAAAGAGAAGGAAAGAAATATCAGATCTACGTGACCGAGGAGAATGTCTTCATACCAATATCTATAATACTCGATTGGATTGAAAGTTCTATGAAGAAAGGTTTTATACCTGTGATTGCAGTGGTCGACATGTATGGAGATGTAACATATTATAAAGCTTCGAAACATTCTTTTAGGAAGATAGAACGCGAAGAAATATGATCCCTGTATCTCAAAAGATTTTCCAGATCTTGAGGAATCTAGTATCTGTACAACTCGATCTTTTCTATTATATGATATATCATCTGATCTGGAGTTATAGCGATAGGATTCAAACCCTTAGATCTCATGATCTTCATAATATTCTTCTCTCTCTCTAATTCTGAAGCTATTTTTATTCTGTATATAAGTGTTGCTTCACTTTTTAAAGCCTTTATATCATATAAAGATCTGATTGGCATTAAAATAAGAAGCTTATGACCACCCGCTCTTAGGGTATCTAATAATCTTGTTAATTCAGCTCTCTCAGCGGTTAAAGGATCTGTAAACAGCAATATCAGGCTTCTTTCTCTGCCAGCTATCTTAGATATCTGAAGCTCAATCCTTCTAGTAATTATATCGAGAGAAGTCTTATAACCTGAGCCAGCCTCTTCATTTAGAACCTCTTCAAAATCGACGCTGGATATTATCTTAGCTATATCTATGTAGCTTTTAAATCCCTTCCTAAAACCTCCCGAACTATACACCATGTAAGGTAGTGCTAGTATAATAGCTTGGTGATCAGATCTGTATGCTAGATACCTAGAAAGAGTTCCTATGACTCTTGCTGTATGCTCATAAGGTGTTGCCCTATATATTCCTTTGAACATTTCTGGCGAGCATAATAATATATAGATTACCTTCAGAGATGACTCTCTTTCTAATTCTTTTACTATAAGTCTTCCAAATCTAGCATACTTCTTCCATACGATTCTTCTTATATCATCTCCAGGTCTATACTCTCTCACAGATCTCATCTCAACACCTTCGCCACTCTGCCTGGCTCTTATATAACCTATGTTTCTCGCATAGCTGTAAATCCTTCTAAGAGTGGTTCTGTGAATTCTGGGATAGATCTCTAAATAAAATGCTTTGTCCAATACGATTTCAGAGGATCTATATAAGCCTAGAGGATCTCTCAAAACAGCCTTAAGAGGGCCGATCCTATGTCTTCCAATTCTTCCCTCAAATACCGCTTCAAAGATCAGCGTATCTCTAGGTAAAACCACTGCAAGAGCTCTACCAATGCTTTTCCTCTTAATATACTTAGAATGATCTATTTGAAGCTCTAGAAATAATATTGGAATCATACTTCTATTTTCGATTCTATATACGATCCTTATGTCATCACCTTCAATCTCTCCAAAAATCTCTCTCGAAACTCTAGCCCTTGTAAGCATTGCTATAGAGACTTCTAGATAACCTCTTAAAGTGATAGATATTAGAAGCATTGCAGAACCTAAAAGCATGAAGCTACTCACAGTTCTTATAATGCCGTAGACTAGAATAGATAATGATGCGAAGAGATATATGGAGAATCTAATTGTAGGTTTAGAAAGTATTATATCTCCAGCAACGTATATGATCTCAGACCTCCGAGATCTTTTTCTCTAAACCTTCTCCCATATCCTTGATCAACTTATAACTCTCTAGAGCGGCTTTCTTCACAATCCTACTCCACCAAAAAGGCTTTAGAAAGCTTCCTAAACCTTTTCTCGTTGCTATCCTATAGTATTTGTTCATGAACTCCTGATACATTCTAACTCTTTCCTGATCGATTCCGAACCTGCTGGAGATATGACTTGGAAGAACTGGATCTAATAGATCCATGTTTACATACGATTTCATTAGGTTGTTGATAAAATTATAGAGCTCAATAAAATCATCTCTGCCAAACCTATGCCTGCCACGCTTAATTCTCTCAACGAGCTCGCTAAACTGAAGTATGTCTTTATAATCTACCTCTCTAAAAGGCTTATCCCTATACATCTCTTCCCTTCTAAGCCAGGGGATTGAGAAGATCAAAACCAGTAGCAGTATCAGCATAGGTCTTACAAAGAACGTTCTCAGGAGGTCTAGTATGAAATTGTTAAACCATGAAATGACAGGAGGTAGCCAAGTTGCTGGATGGAGAATTCTTGCTAAGAAGAACGCTATTAACTGATAGAGGGGTACAAGTCTTACCAGACTCGGGTCTTTAATAGCCTCAAGAGGTTCTAACCCTAAATACTTCGAAGAATCAAAAAGAATAACACATCTCTCATCGTTTTCACATAGATATCTAATGAGATCTAGAGATAAGTTAAGATAGAGATCTCTGTAACCCGACCTGAAAACCTGATTGAGAAATATAGATCCATCGCTAACAACCAGTATACGAGATCCTCTAGTCTCTTCTATGACACCTACAGGAGCAAAATATATCAGAGGTAGAGACGAAATATTCTCAATTTCAAATTGTGTCTTAGATTGAGAATACTGCGCTAGAGAACTACTTGAATTTATAATACGAAGAAGACTATAGTACTCTCTCCCTGAAGTAGAATACTCTTGAACCACATAATACTCTGGAGAAATAATGCTACTACTAGCTATAAGACCAGAGGGTATGTATCCTATTACTGTTATATTATGATCTGATTCTCTATTGTATGTTATGAATGAAGCTATATCAAGAGTTACATTGTAAGACTTATAATAACTTGAATTCCCGCCAGCTTCTAAGAGTTTTAGATCGAATAAAGCCTTCGGGTAAATCAGACTCTCTACAGGAAATACAACTGCACTCGTATTCCCCAAGCTAACTTTATATCCTCTAAGATCTCCTGGTTCTGGTTTTTCTAGAATAATAGATCCTGTGATCTCTATACTCGAATTGAAAGCTCTTAGAAGAGCGCTTGAATTAGCAGTCTCATCAGCTATGAATATGTTAAATGAACCACATTTACTTGCCAGATCCTTTATATTGTAAATCTCTTTATCACTGTATACTTCCTCAGGCGAAATAACCACCAGAACGGCTTTATCGCAGTTAGAGAGCTTAATATGATCCAGCCAATTCGTTACTATAAGAGTCCTAGGATAGATCTCTTTGATCTTCATGTAGAAATCCGAGGTTCCTAAAGGACCTGTGTTTAGAGGAGAGGATCCTGTAAAGATCCTTACCGAAGGAGGGCCTTGCTCCAATACTGCCACAACTCCTATAAAGAGTAGAGCAGCAAGAGTTCCCATCATGATCATAGGCATATGTTTCATTCCATCTCTTTTCTTCGCATACATTACTCTCACTCTCTCCTCTCAGAAGCCTCCTCTTTATATTTCGAAAGAGAATACACATACGCAGAGATCTTGAACATGTAGAGAGCTCCTGACATCATTGTAAAACCTATCAGAGCTGTTAAGAGAGATGTTGCAACTAAGCCGCTCTGCATATAACCTATTGAAAGTATTAGAAGAAGTATAGATAGGATCATGAGTATTGATGCCACCGAGACATACACGAGCCATCTAGTGGTATCAGAGACCCTGACTCTAATCTTTCTAAGGGACAAACCCCATCACCACACCTAATGTCTCTATCAGGTAGTATAGAAGATAATAGTATCTATACACTGTAGAATATATAAACTCGTCGAGAGGTTTCAGTCTTAGAATACCTTGAGAAGGATCCCATCCCCAGGCAACGTATGAAACTATATATATAATAGCTATAAGGATGACACCAAGACCCAACCCTCTCATATTTGGTGTGCTTTGTGAAAGTATCAGGTTAAAAAGGATCTTTATCAATATCCATGAGAGTATGAAGGAGATAAAAGCCATAAGATAATCCCAGACACCTCCTGGATAGAATCCGGAGAATCTATTCAAAACACCTAGAATGAGTGAGTATACAAATGGTGCTAGAAGAAGAGATACAAAGAAATCCCTTAGAGAGCTAAGAGGTATCTTAAAATAAGAATCTAGATCTGATACATCTCTGAAAAACTCGTTAAAAAGATTTTTCGAAGGCTTTAGTATATATAGTGATAATATAGTGAAGAACCCCCAAGCTATTAGAGAGAAAGCTGATAGAAATACGAAGGTTAATATCATTATACCCACAGGATTTCTGGTTATAAACTCGATCAAGGATGCTTCATAAATGTTATATGCTCTGAGAAGACCTGCTGCTAGACTTATAAGGCTCAGGATATATGCTGATGCTGAGACCGGTATTAATAGCGTGAATACTATTATTAGAGCTGATGCTAATAGAATTCTTAAGAATCTCATCAAGCCTTTACTCTGAATATGAAGAAATCTTAATTCTCCAGCTCTATAAGTATGAGCTAGAGTGCTGTGCATTAACAGTGATACGGTAATTACAACTCCTACTAAGATCTGATTCATATCATACCTTTCAGAAATAACCATCATAAGAATCATAATAGACGCCGCAGTAGGGCTTAGAAAAACTATTATGAAAACCATGGGTATTATAATAAGAGAGCTTATCACAATACCTACCAGGTAGATGATGCTAAGAGAAATCTTTCCTGTAGATAGAAGCGTGTACAGTGTCTCGAGATCTCTTATAGAGTTCAGTATGATAGGGTATGAGAGAAGAAGTGTAGCTACTCTCAGAGAAATTGCGAGAGCTATTCTAAATACATCAGAGTCTTCTTTCAAATCTCTTCAACTCATTAAAACTCTTCCGGGCCTCCTCCTCGAGCGAGGCTTCTGATAATCCTGCATATCTGGAAAGCTCATATGCTTTTGTTAGATTCTCAAGCGGAGTTATAATCTCTTTATAGTAGTTATCTCTCTTAAATTTCTCTAGGTACTCTCTATGTGTCTCACTATCCTGCTTAGGAATCTTTCTAGAAAGTATCTCTACAGCCATCCAGTATAATCTTACGGGGAGAGATTTTCTAGAGAGGGAATCTAGATCTGGAAACCTGGAGTTGGAGAATCTAGATTTTAGAAATGCCAGTGGGTTAACGCCTAGAAAATCTAATACCGGGATTAAAATAACAAAAGAGGCTAGAAATATTAGCGGTATCAGCCAGCTTAAAGGTATTAAAGGAAGGCTTGGTATTATTATCTGTGTATTACGCAGATCTGATAGAATATATGGTAAGGTTCTCAGAACTTCCTCCCTGCTAGAGTTAACCGAACTTCCACCACCACCATACGTGGTAAACCCTATAGTATTTGAAATTATCTTAGCAAGACTCTGATTTATGAAATCCGCGAAGATCTTCATCTCCAACTTATTAACTTCATTATATACTTCGTATGCACCCTTCTCCTGGGATAATCTTTTTAAAATCTCTAAGGCCGCTACATACTCTCTCGAGGAAATCCTACCGGTAGAATACATGTTATTAATTGTAGAGGATGTCGTCTCGAAAAGTCTGATGAAAGTATCTGGATCTGTTTCATTGAGCATTTTGAGAAGATTGATCAGATCAAGATTCTCTATGTATGAATAGAGATTACTATCATTCTGGCTAGATATAAGAAGCTCTATACCAGGATATAGATCCTCAGGAGCTACTTCAGCTCTTTTAAGATTGTTAATTATAGAAGTTAGATTACCCCGATAGTTTTCTTTGATGCATTCAATGCTACTACAACTTCCAGCGAGATTTTGAAGTTCCTTTAACTGATCTAGAAATTCAGTCAAATTTGTCGGTAGGATCTTCAGATATGAGGAAGACGTGATATCGCTGGGAAACCCTATTGTATGTCTCTCATCATATATATCTTGGGCTTGGGAAAATCTTATAGAGTGTAAAGAAATGAGGAGTATTACTAGAAGCAGATATTTGTATACAGCTTGAACATGCTTATAAGAGTATACTAATGATTTCATCCAACCACTATTATATTTAATCTTCTAAGACCTATTATATTTCTCTGTAGAGAAGGAAGTTTTCTAGGGCTTAGGCACAGGTGTCTTAGACAAGATCTGATCTATTATAGCCTCCGGTGTTACCCCTTCAACCTCATACTCGCTCTTAAGTATGATTCTATGAGACATAACAGGTTTAGCAGCTTTTTTAATATCATCTGGTATAACATAGTTTCTACCATCTATATATGCTAGAGATCTTGCGATCTTGATCAGGGCAATACCTGCTCTAGGAGATCCTCCTAACCTCACTGAGGGATGTCTCCGTGTTGCTTCAACTATATCTGCAACATACTTGTATATACTCTCATCAACTCTAACATTTCTAACTTCCCTCATGTGATATAGTAATTCCTCTCTACTTATCACAGGCTTTATATCTCTCACCCTCTCCTCAATTTCATCGATCTTGCTCATGATCTTTATAAAACCAGCTGTAGAAGGATATGTCGTAGTGATCTTAACCAGAAAACGATCTACCTGAGCTTCTGGAAGTGGGAAGACTCCTTCAAATTCTATGGGGTTCTGAGTTGCTATAATCATGAAAGGTTCTTCAAGAGGTATCGTCTCACCCTCTATCGTCACCTGTCTTTCTTGCATAGCCTCTAGAAGAGCACTCTGGGTTCTAGGCGAACCTCTATTAATCTCATCAACAAGAACTATGTTAGCAAATATAGGTCCCTTTCTTAGAATGAATTCTCCTGTTCTCTGATTATATACGTAGGAGCCTAGAATATCTGCAGGTAGAAGATCTGGGGTCATCTGAATTCTTTTAAAACTAAGATCGAATAATCTTGCAATAGTCTTAGCAGTAAGCGTTTTAGCAATTCCTGGCACTCCCTCCATAAGTGCGTGACCTGATGATAGCAATGTTGACACTATAAGAGAGATCTCATACTCTCTCTCGATGAGTATTTCAGAGGTTGCGTCAAGGATTCTTTTTAGAATAGTCATTATTAAACACCCTCTTCTTCTATACCGCTCCTAAGAATATTGAAGTCAAGATAAATATTCTTCAACATATGATCTTTTCTATTTCTTCGGTATTCTCATGATCTCTCCAGAAAGCATTCCCACTACAATTTCATAGTCGGCATAAGGGAAGATTCCGGTTGTGATAACTCCCTCAATACTTCTGATCATACTATCTACTCTCACAGGATCTTCTATAGATCCTTTTATCACTATATCGGCAAGTATATTACCATTATCAGTTATAAGAGGTCCAAGCTTTCCTTCAGAGGTTCTTGGCACGAGTTCTAGAGACATTCTCATGAGAGCTTTCCTAACATAATTATAGGCGTAGGGTGCTATCTCTACTGGTATGAGTCCTCTTCTACCTAGTTTGTCTACCAGCTTCATCTCGTCAGCTATTATGATTCTTTTGATAGCACTTAGAAGAGTTATCTTCTCTCTAAATAAAGCTCCTCCACCACCTTTAAGCATGTTTCCCAGACGATCTATTTCATCAGCGCTGTCAACAGCTATATCGATCTCCTCCGGAGGCATATCAGTTATAATACATCTAGCACCTGCACTAGATAGAGCGAGAGTCGTGTCATAGCTTGTAGAGATAAAACACTTCTCTCTAAGAAACTCTCTCGACAGCATACCTATAAATACTTTAATAGTCGAACCACTACCCACACCTATGATATCTGCTTTCACACTCTCTATAATTCTGATAGCCTCTTCAGAAGCTCTGACCCTAGCTCTAAGAACCTCGGACCGGATCTCGCCAACTATTATTTCCACCTAATCATTAGTATAAGAGATAAGGTTAAATCCTCAAACTGTTAATAGCATTCAATTGGTGTATAAGGAGAGTAGCTTGCTAGCGTGTCCTGAGAAGCCTGTTCCCATCGAAGATGTTGAGATGCCCGAGAAGATTAGGAGTATCATAAGAAGTAGGTATACTCATTTAACACCTCCGCAGGCTGAAGCTATAAGGAGAGGTCTTTTCAGCAGCAGGAATATGATCATAGCAACACCCACGGCTAGTGGTAAGACTCTTATAGCATATATATCGTTATTGAACTCCTTCATGAATGGTTTTAAAAGTATCTATACTACACCTCTTAAAGCGCTGGCTTCAGAGAAGTATGAAGAGTTGAGAGATCTAGCCAGAGAGATAGGAGCTAGTGTAGGGATCAGCACCGGCGATTATGATAGTCCTGGCGAAGAGCTTAGGAGATATGATATACTTGTCACAACATATGAGAGGCTTGATTCAATATTGAGACTCAGACCTTCATGGTTTAAAGATGTGAAGACCATCGTTATAGACGAGATCCATGAGATAGGAGATGGAGATAGAGGACCTGTTATTGAGATGATCATAGCGAGAGCCGTGAGACTAGATAAACAGATCATAGGATTAAGCGCTACCATAGGAAATCCCGATGAGATCGGAAGATGGATTGATGCTGAGGTTGTTAAGTGTAGCTGGAGACCTGTTCCATTAATAGAAGGCTACTATGATAAGAGAAGGAATAAGATTATATTCGTGGATGGTAGAGAAGAAGATGTTTTAGGAGATCTTGTAAGTCATTCAGTTTCAAAAGCATTCAGAGAAAACTATCAGCTACTTATATTCAAACAATCTAGAAGAGAAACAGAATCTCTAGCCACTAGAATAGCTTCCGAGATGGGACTGCTGAGCACAAGAATCTCTAGGAAGGATATCAGCATAGTCTTAGAAGAATTAGAACAAAAAGTATCATCAAGATATGAAAGAGAAGTGCTGAAAAAATTATTTGTAAGAGGAGTATCTTTCCACCACGCAGGACTCTCGCCGGAGGCTAGGAAGGTTATTGAAAAAGGCTTCAGAGAAGGTGTCCTGAAAATAATTGTGGCAACTCCAACACTAGCTGCTGGAGTTAATCTACCTGCTAGAAGAGTTATAGTATTTACACGAAGATATGAAAGAGGTTTCTACGAACCTATTTCAGTGATGGAGTACAAGCAAATGGGTGGAAGAGCTGGAAGACCTCAATACGATCCTTATGGCGAGGTTATTATAGCAGATCTAGATCCTGATACAGCTGTTAGATACATAAGATCAGAACCTGAAGACGTTGTTTCAATGCTTAATAACGAGAGATCTCTCAGGATTCATGTTCTATCTCTACTAGCCTCGAGATACGCCTCAACAATGGAAGGTCTGATAGATGTATTTATGAAAACCTTCTATTCATATAAGAACATAAGAGGTCTAGAGGTCAGAGATTTTTGGAGGAATACTTTTAAGAGGATATTAAGAACTTTAGAAGATTTTGGAGTAGTAAGAGTAAAAGAAGATAGGATCCATGTTTCAAGACTTGGAGAGCTTATATCTAGCTTATACATAGATCCTCTCACAGCAATAAGAGCTCTAGAGCTGATCTCAGAAGTTGAGGATAGAACTCCAGAGGATCTATATTATCTCCATGTGATCACTTTAACACCAGATTTTCAGAGAAGCATTAGTAGGAGAATCAAAAGAAAAGAAGTTCTAGAAAGACTCTCTGAGAAGATCGAGAGAGGAGAGGCTCCTCCGATACCAGATGATCTTGATGAAGAAATGTATATCACAGGATATCTCTATGCTGAAGCTCTTCAGAGATGGATCGAAGAAGAAGATGAAGATAAGATTATGAGTGAAACCGGCCTACCTCTAGGAGATCTAAGGGTTGCAGTTGAGACAGCTACATGGATAGCATACGCTCTCTCAAAGGTTTTCGAGGAAAAGAGAATGACGGAACACATGAGAAGAATGAGTGTGATATCAAGAAGGCTTGAGGCTGGTGTGAGAGAAGAGTTATTAGAACTAGTAACACTAAGAGGTATAGGAAGAGTTAGAGCTAGAGCTCTTTATAAAGCTGGTGTGAGAAGTATTAAGGATCTTAAGATGTTATCACTCGACCAGATACTATCCATAGAAAGCATTAACAGAGGCGTCGTAAGAGAACTCTGCGAACAGATCTCTGATGCTGCTTTCTGCACTAGATCAGGTTTCTAGAAGAGGCAGTATAATATATTTTAAGTATGAGATTCTTAGACTGCTAAGATCTCTCAAAAGATCCTCAATCTTTTTTATAACTCCCTTGACTGCGATGATCTGTACACAATAATTTTTAGATACATGTATATGTTGCATTGAGATCACTATATCAAGATACTCATGTTGTAGATCAATGAGTTTTTCATCTATCTCGTGAATCTCATGATTATAATATATAGCTATAATACCGATCGCGCTAGCATTCTTATCATAAGATTCTTTGTATTGTGATACGAAGATTCTTATAGCTTCTTGAACTCCTGCAGATCTATTTCTAAAACCTCTTTCTTTTATGATCTTCATAAACTCTTGGTATAAGCCTGAAGGTATTGAAACTCCTATTTTAACTACTTTATCCAATGGCTACACCTTTTTCTGATACAGTGCTGTTAATAATAAATTTAATAAGATATGTCACATGAGAGTATGAAGGAGCTCTCAGAATTACGCCGGGTTTTCTCAGAGCTTGAAAGATATATCAAAAGATCTGGTTTCAGCTACTATCATGCTCTAAAATTACTAGATCTTCTGGATAGAGAAGGTGCTATAGGTAGAAGCCTTGCATCAAAGTATCTGAAGCTGGGTGAAGGTTCTAGCAGAAATCTAATGAGGAAACTAAGATCTCTAAAACTTATAGAAATAGATCCTGTTGCTGGAGGAATCATGTTGGATAGAGGAAGAGCTATTGTAGAGTTCTGGAGAGAAATTATATTTAGCAGCTGTTCTGAAGGTTCTGATCTAATTCCATGGAAGTATATTTGCGTACATAGCATATCTAAATTTGCTGAAGAAACGATACTCAGAGATTATGTTAGAAATGTAATAGCTTTAAGAGATGAGATCATTAGAAGAGGATGTTCTGGAGCATTAATATTAAGAGTGATCGAAGGAGATCCTATGCTTCTCAATACTAGAGGAGAACCTGATTACAGCATTAAAGGAACAGATCTCGGATCTAAAGTGCTGAGAACATGTGAAAGCTTCTGCATAGTGACAGGTTCTGAGAAGGATATGAATGAAGCTGAAGCATGCATGTGGAATCTAATTGTAGATCTAATAAATATTATGAGATCCGGTGTAGATTCATGAGATCCGCTATAGTTCTATATACAGGAGGTAAGGATAGCCACTATGCTCTATTAAGAGCTTTAAAGAATCAAGATCTTGATCTTGATAATATTACTCTTGTCAATATAAGGTCTGAGAGAGAAGATCTACTTCTACTCCATACTATTAATAGTAGATGGGTAGATGTTCACGCCAATCTTATGAAGCTTCCTATGAGAATATTTCATATATCAGGTGAGAATGAACTAGAGGAGATTTCAGAGATAATCTCTAAGACTGTTAAGGATTCTAAAGCCAGATACATAGTTTCAGGAGTTGTTGCTAGCGGTTTTCAGAAAAGGTTCTTAGATTCTCTTGCGAAAAGACTTGGAGTAGATCATTACTCACCTTTATGGGGCATGAATCAAGAGAATCTTCTTAGAGAAGAGGTTTTGAAAGAAAGAATAGAATTTATAATAGTAGCTGCCCAAGCAATGGGTTTTAATGAGAGATGGGTTGGAAGACTCATATGTAGAGAAGAAGATGTAGAAGAACTGATCAAACTTTCTCAAAAATACAGCTTCTCACCAGTGGGAGAAGGAGGAGAGTATGAAAGCTATGTAGTGGCCTCACCTCTATTTAAAGATAGAAAAATAAAGATCAAAGGCCGTAAAGAGTGGTATCTAAGCGGTTGGGGATACTTCCGTATAGAGAGTGTAGAGATAGAATAGAGAATCTTAATACTTAATTCGAGGAGAATACGAGAAGCTCTCTTTCTCTTTCAATGACAAGAGATGCTGTAGACATGCCTGATCAGGTAAATATACGTGATGAATTATATAGTATTCACAGGTCTTTGTTAGATAATGTAAAATGGTGTCTGGTATCATGTTAATAGATATTTAAGCCTATGAGGCATAGTTGTTAAGGTGGATAATGAGAATACTATTGATACATGCTGCGGAATTCAGTTATAAAGCTAGAGAACCTGCTGTTGAGAATTATGAGAAAGATATTCCTCTCGAGGGTGGTTTTAAAAATGTTCTCGTAGTTTTTACTAGTGTTGAGAAGGGTGATGACAAGGATCCTCTGTTAATAGATAGAGCTGCTTCAGAAATTATAAATCATTTCAGGAATATCAAGGCTGAGAGCATTCTAATATACCCCTATGCTCATTTATCATCAGATCTAGCTCCTTCAGATGTTGCCATACAAATTATAGCTCGATTAAGCGAGAAACTTGCCAGCGAAGGTGTTAGGGTTAGTAGAGCTCCATTTGGATGGTATAAGGAGTTTAATTTGAAAAATCTAGGTCATCCTCTTGCCGAGCTCTCTAGATCTATCAAGCCTGGAGAAAGGGTTAGACCTCAGATATCTAAAAGCTACTATATCATGGATCTGGATGGAAATCTGTATGATCCTTACGAGTACGAGTATAAGGATCCAGACCTGAGAGCTCTAGTAGAGAAAGAAGTCTTCAAAAAAGAACTTGAGAAAGTAAGACCTAGAGCTGCGGAATATATGGAGAAATTCGGATTTGAGTGGGAGCCTTACTCAGATCATGGCCACATGAGGTATGAACCTCATGCAGCAACAATCCTCGAAGCTGTTTCCCAATACTCCTGGAATGTCGTTAAGTCTCTAGGAATACCTGTTTTCAGGGTTAAGGGTACCAATATGTTTGATCTTAATGTAAGAGCTGTTAGAGAGCATGCAGATCTCTTTGGAGACAGGCTTTACGAGGTCTCTATGGAGGGAGAAACTCCCCTGGTTATGAGATATGCGGCATGTCATCAGCAGTTTGCAATTCTGAAAGACTGGATCATAAGTTACAAGGATCTACCCTTAGGAATGTTTGAGGTTGCTGACAGCTATAGATTCGAGCAGAGAGGAGAACTCATACTAGGATTCAGACTCAGAAGATTTTACATGCCCGACCTCCATGTTCTAACGAAAGATCTTGAGGAGGCTAAGAAGGTGGCACTCATTATAAGAGATAAGATATTTGAAGAGATAAGAAAACTGGGAAGAGATTACGTAGCTATAATAAATGTATCAAGAAGATTCCTAGATCAGGAGAGAGAATATATAAGAGAACTCGTAAGAAGAGATGGAAGACCAGCTCTAGTGGTTGTAGTACCTGATGATATATACTACTGGGTTATTAATATAGAGTACAATATTATAGACAGTTCTGGTAAACCTCGAGAGATAGCTACATTTCAGATTGACGTAGGTAATGCCAGAAGATTTAATATAAGATATGTAGATGAGGAAGGTAGAGAAAGATATCCGATTATAATTCACACAGCCATAATAGGTAGCGTAGAGAGATATATATACGCGTTATTCGACTCAGCAGCTTTGAGAGAGAAAGAGAATAAAACTCCCACACTACCATTCTGGGTCTCTCCAATTCAAGTAAGGATTCTCCCCGTATCTAGGGGGCATATAAACTATGCTTTAAAGGTTTATGAGGAGATCTCTAGAAGAGGATTTAGAGTTGATATAGACGATAGAGATGAAAGTCTTGCTAGAAAAATGAGAGATGCAGGACTTGAATGGGTTTACTTCACCGTAATAATAGGAGATCGCGAGATTCAGACAGAGACAATAACGGTAAGAGAAAGAGAATCAGGTTTTCAGAGATCCTATAAATTGGAAGAGTTTATAGAGCTACTAGAAAAACTTCAGGGAGACTACCCTAGAGTGGATCTAGGCATGCCCGCTCTTATAAGTAAAAGACCTTCACTACCGTATCTAAGAGCTTTATAGAAAGATCAGCGGAGGTTCATTAGATCACAGATCACTCGGCGAGCGGTCATCATCAGTTAAATGAATAATATCTGAGAATAAAAATAATTCTCTTATGGGAGTGCTTTTGAATTATTCGGCTATCACAACAATAGGTGTAGAGATTTCATGTATAGCTCACGCTACAGAGGATTATAATAAGGTTGTTCAAGCTATATTAAATACAGCTCCGGAAGGTATCAGAGATCTTCTTAAGAACAAGCTTTCATATGAGGATACACAGGGGTATTATAAGGATCCTATAAGGATCTATAGAGCAAGATTAGAGAAGAAAGAAGCTCAGGAATACATTGCTCATATCATTAGAAGATTGAGCAAAGCCGAGTTTGAAGTCTTAATCCTCGCACTAGAGGAGAGATATGATCCGAGAGATGGGAGGCTGTATATTAGGATCTCTAAGCAGGATGCTTTTAGAAATATTATAAGTCTTGCTTTTGATGATGATGTAATACGTCTTGTAGCTACTCTGGCAGGAACTAGAGATGTTAAAAAAGTTGAGGAGTTTTTGAGAAGTCTCAGAGAGGTTTAGAATCATGTTATATGCTGATCTCCTTCTTCAAACGCTAGATCGATTCATTCTAGAACTTTATAAGGAGAGCGGTGTGAGAATTATAGGACTGCCTGAGGATCTTGGTGAAAAAGATGATCTGAGAGATTTCATGGTGATAAGAAGATCTATTATAGATGATATTGATAGAGTGAGGCCTAGAAGAAACAATCTAATAGCTTTTAAACCTTCGGATAAAGAGAGCGCTAGAAGAGCTGGTAAGATCAGTAGCTTTCCATTTACAATTATTCTTGATGAAGATAGCATAGAGTACTGCACTAGAGAACAGATAGAGATTATGAGAGGTGGGAGAGCCTCTCTAGAGATTCTAGCTAGAGTGATCTTGCAAGATAGCGAGATATCTAGATATCTTAGGATTCTAAAACCTTGTGTGAGGTATGCCATTAAAAATGGCATAGATGTTATATTATCATCTGGATCCAGAGTATCTGAAGAAGTCTTCCCACCGAGATCTTTTAGAATTCTCGAGAGATACCTCGTAGGATTAAGAGGTGTTCTCACATACTCATGGTATCACTTGCTTGAGAAATGGAATAAGGATCTGGTGAGATCTATTGAACAAACTTGGAGCAGATAAAAAAGCTAGGAAGAGATATCTAGTATTCAAACTTTACACGATAGGTTCATCACCTGATTTTGAAACTCTCTCTAAAGAGATCAACGATTCTCTGACAAGATTTCTAGGAGTCTCAGGATTCATAAATTCATCTATAAAACTAGTTAGATACGACCCCTTGACACGATACGGTGTGATAAGAATCATCTCAAGAGATATAGACCTAGTGCTCCTAGGCATCATAAGAATAAGAAGATTCAATAATACAACAGGCGTTATAGTACCACTGAGACTCACAGGAAATCTAAGCAGAGCAATAAAGCTGATAAAAAAACTAGAGAGATAAGACGCCCGAAGAGAAAAACTTAAAAGCCTTCAATACACAATAATCACGGCCGACCCGGTCATAGCGGCCGGGCAACACCCGGACTCATATCGAACCCGGAAGTTAAGCCGGCCGCGTTGTAAAGGCTGTAAGGTCCGCAAGGACTTGCAGCCTTTACAAGCCGGGATCGGCCTCCAGCAATTATTACTCGTCTTTACACTGATAAGAGTTCTTTTCTTAAAGCCAAGAATACTAGAACTTTAGATCTTATCGTAGAGGTTTAAAGTTAAGTTATTCTGTATTAGCTGTTCAAAGAATATTTAAACCCTTGTAGCAAGATTTATAGAGGGGTTCTATTGAAAGAGAGAATCGTTATAGACCAAGACATTTGCATAGGCTGTGGAGCATGCGTAGCTGTCTGTCCTACACAGTCTATGGAGATGAATGAAAGTAATAAAGCTAGATATGCCTGGGATACATGCAACAGTGATTTCGAGTGTGTTAAGATATGCCCTGTTAATTGTATATGGCCTGCATCTCAGGCTCCTGCTGAGGCTAAAAGTAAGAATGGCTGGTACAAGTTTAGCAAGCCTCTTGAGGGTCCTCTTAGAGAAGAATTCGAGAAATGGAAAGCTACATATGGCGTGACAGGACTACCAGCTTGATCTAATATATCGATCGCTGTGTATCCAAACCCATTATTTTTTAGTCTTGTTGAACAAATTATCTTATTAGTATGATACCTCGTGTATCCCTGGTAGAATATGATCGTGAAGCAGATCGATTAATAGCTGTTGCTTCTAAGAGATCTTTATCTTCAAAAGATTTCCAAGACATAGATGAGCGAATGAGCGATGAAGAGATTGAAGAGTGGATTAGAGAGACTTTTAGAAGAGGTCATCTAAGCCCTTGGGAGCATGTATCATACACCTTTGAGGTTATATGCTCTAGAGTTTGCTCGCATCAGCTTGTGAGACATAGAATAGCTAGCTATACTCAGCTTAGCCAGAGATATAATGATAAACTCTTACAGCCTGAAGATGAGAGATATTGGACAGAATTATCCGGGAAAATCCTCGGAGGAGATGAAGAATCCTATAAGAGAATTTCAGAGATCTTCTTTATAGATCCTGATTGGAGTAAGGATACAAGATTCAAAATAGCCTCGGAGTATGCGAGATCTGTTGCTAACTACTGGTTTTTAAGAAGAAATGGAATGAGTAGAGAGGAAGCTAGATATGTGCTTCCACAAGCAATCGCTACTAAAATAATCGTGACTATGAATGCTAGAGAGATACTTCATTTTCTAGGACTTAGAATGTGCACTCACGCTCAGAAAGAGATAAGACTTGTTGCATGGATTCTATGGAGTGAACTGATGAAAATTCATCCAAGACTGTTCAAATACGCAGGACCCTACTGTCTTATAGATTCTAACATGCATTCTTATCACACATACTCTCTAGAGGATCTTATAGAAAGAGACATACCCATAGGTATCGAAAGATGCAGAGAACTAGTACCTAGGGATGGCATTAGAAAATGTGTTATACACTCATTCGAACTCTATAGAAGAAGATATATAGATGCTCAAGGCTAAGATCCGAAGCTTAGAGCTTATAAGAGTTTGGAATAAGTATAAACCCGGTGTCGTGTATAGAGACCACGCAGATCGCGTCATCTCTAGTATTTGCAATCACAATACTATTAATCATAACTAGGAGGCTGGAGGAATCTCATGCCGCACTTCTAGGAATGTCTTTGATTCTAATATTAGGATTACTAGATCTCTATAAGGCTTTTTCATCATACGTGGACTGGAATATAATCTCAATTCTTATTGGTATGTGGATTCTAAGTTTTCTTCTAAGAGATTCAGGATTCATAAACTATATAGCTATGAAAATCATTGAGAAGACACATAGTGTACCTATGATCGTATTATATGTCAATATACTCGCAGGGATTATAACAATGTTCGTGGATAATGTTCTAGTAGTACTTCTTCTAGTACCCGTAACTCTTGAGATGCTCAGATCTGTTGAAGTAGATCCTGTGAAACCATCTATAATGGTTGCTCTCTCAGCGAATTTCATGGGCACAGCACTTCTGCTAGGAGATCTTCCGCCACAACTTCTTCACGTAATATTCGGTGCTGAATTCATAGATTTTATATGGATGAATAATAAGCCGGCGGCTTTTCCCATACTACTTCTATCATTTATACTAACTCTCTTCATCTCTTCAGGAGTCTTACTTAGATCTGAGAGGAATCTAAAAACAATTATAGAAGCCAAGACAGTAGCTGGAAGCCTTTCAAAAGAATCTTATGATAAGGTTTACATGGTTATCTCACTTCTAGCATTCATAGCTACCGTAGTTCTCATGGCTCTTAGAAAGCCTATTAGCGATCTTGCTGGATATGAAATTAGACTAGGCGTCTTCCCTCTTTTTACGTCGGTTGTCACCTCACTATATCTGGTTGTTACTAGAAGAGTATCTTTTGAGAAGATAATAGATGAAGGTATCGATCTTAATGCTATACTATTTTATATAGGATTATTCATATTAGTAGGCTCACTCGAAGAAACAGGAGTTCTAGATATCATAGGAAGTATCATAGCACCTCTTCTAACATCGGCAACCTATATAGGATTCACAGTCGTTTACTGGATCTCTGCATTTTTAGTCGCATTCGTAGAACATGATGCATATATACTGGTTATGCTTAAAACATTTAAGCACTTATATGAAGGAGGTCTTCTATCAGATCCATGGCCTTATAACTGGGCGCTACTCTTCTCTGGAACTCTTGGAAGTAATTATACTGCTGCGGGAGCTCCAGCATTATATGTGGCATTTAGATTGATTGAGAAAACTCTGAATAGGAAGATCAGCTTAAGGGAGATATATAAGACCACAGTCACGTACTCTACGGTCTCTCTCATGACATGCTATGTAATATCGTTATTAATATGGGCTATGCTATAGATATTATTAGGTTCTTTATTCTTTTTTCGAGGTTTTTCTATTGATGATCTCTACAAATGTTTTCAAAGGATCCTTCATTATCTCTGGTATTATCTCGATGAGATTTTGAGGCGATGAGATCCCTTTTCTCATGTATGCAAGTTCTCCAGCCATTGCATTAATAATAACCCCTGCACATGCTGCTTCAAAAATTGTTCGTGTTCTCGGTATGAGAGATGCTATAACTCCTGTAAGAACATCTCCTGTACCACCTCTTGCCATATCAGGATTTCCAATAATACTTCTACTTCTACATCTAGAAGATTCGCATACATAATCTACAAACCCCTTCAGAACAACTACTGCCTCATATTTGCTTGAGATCTCTTTGGCAGCCTCTCTTCTAGAATCAGGATCGTTTCCAATACTTCTATTAAGAAGTATAGATGCTTCACCGAGATGAGGTGTGAGTATCGCCTTCCAATTAAATCTTATATCAAGTTCCGAAAGAATTTTAAGAGCATCAGCATCTATCACAACCTTAACTCCTTTTCTAGAGATTTCTTCTAGAATCTCTTTAACACCTTCTCTAGTATTCTTCGAAAGCCCTATACCAGGTCCTATAGCTATTGAATCAACTCTTCCAATGAGTTCTCTTAAGACCTCAATCGAATTAGAATTGATCTCTTCACTCTTAAGTTCTACAGGAATGATCTCTGGCGAGAAAGCTCTTTCTAGAACTCTTTCTGGAGAGGCTAGATAAACAAGATCGCTTCCTGCAGCCCATGCAGCCATAGCTGTGATCCATGGTGCCCCAACATATCTATAGGATCCTCCTATGACAAGCACTCTACCCGAGTCACCTTTCTTAGATATCCTCTCTCTCTTCCTCACCCTAGCCTCAACATCTCCAGGTCCTATCTCTTCCCAGGCTTCTGGAGGGATTCCTATATCTGCTACCACCAGCTCTCCTACACATTCTTTATTCTTCAAAAGCCCTTTCTTGGGAGCATGCATTGTTATTGTAAGATCTGCTCTAACACATATCCCTAGATCCTCTCCGCTATCAGGATCCAAACCCGAGGGAAGATCTATAGAAACTCTATATGATTTACTTGAATTGATACCCCTTATAATCTCCGCAATAGAACCCGTCACACGACCTCTAACACCTGTTCCGAGAAGTGCGTCGATTATGACATCGTAATCCTGAGGTATAGACCCTTCATACCTAAGCATCTTCCAACCACTCCTTATGAGAACCTCTAGATTGTATCTGGCATCCTCATGCTTTACACTCTCAGGATCTGATGTGAGCATTATATCAACTTGATATCCTAATCCTTTCAAATGTCTCGCAGCTACAAATCCATCACCTGCTTTGCCTCCTCTACCGGCTACCACTAGAATCCTACTACCTCTCCTGAATCTTCTTCCGATCTCCTCTGCAACAGATCTTCCAGCATTCTCCATTAGAAGAAGTGTTGTGACACCTAATGCACTCGAGTTTATTTCAAGCGCTCTCATCTCTACGGTATCAACAGCTTCTCTCCATGATATGTTTAAAACCATTGATATCTCCTTTAAAATGCTTATCTATGTACGATTATATTTAATTACTAGATCTCACTGTATAGATCTTATAAAATCTTGAAACCATTTCGACACAAATAATTCTCAGATCTTTCGAAATCCTTCCAATCTATCAGGTAAGCAAATCTTTCGATCTCAGAGAAAACGAAGATCCATGTCATAGACTCTGGAAGCAAAAAGAAGAATATGATAAAGCATTATGCATGGGCATGATTTCATGAGATAACTCTGGAAGCTGCGACAAGCTATAATACCATGAAACGATCACCCTAGGATACAGTGAAAGATCCCTGTTGATAGCTCTGGATCTTTGAGATCTTATAATAGATATTTATAGGAGGTATAGGATCTGGCTTACTCGTTCTTTTTAAGCAATGTATATTATCTGAGCTATTTCTCAGGTTCTAAAATGCACGTGATCTATAGAGACTCTTGCCCTGCATGTCACGGTCCTATAGATTCTCTAAGACTTTCTCAGGGACTTCCATGCAGATCTTGTCTCCCCAACCTTCCCAAAGAACTTCTCGCATACGATGAGAATGCTATAGAATATAAGAGAAAGATTCTATCAGATCTTCTCAGAAACCCTGGAGATTATCTTATCATGAGATATCGTGATGAAGAGTTAGAAGACTTTGAAAGATTTTTCGAAAAGATCTTTGGAAGAAGCTTGTGGCCTATACAGAGATCGTGGGTTAGAAGACTTCTTGATCGAGAGAGTTTCGCCCTAGTAGCACCTACCGGTGTAGGTAAATCAACTCTACTACAGCTCTACTCTCTCTATATGGCGGGATTTGGTAAGAAGATCTATTTCATAACACCTACAAGAGATCTAAGTTTGCAAACCTTCGATCGATTAGAGAAGTTTTCTAGGAGGGCGGGCTCCAATTCTCCTATATATCTATATACCTCCTCCACCGAAGACCTTCTACAAGATTATCTGGATCTCATTTCTAAAGTAGGTGGTGTTCTCATAACAACATCTGCATTCCTCTCTCGTAGATTTAATGATGTTAATAGGATTAAGTTTGACATAGTCATAGCAGATGATCTAGATGCTATACTTAGATCCTCTAGAAATGCAGAAAGAATTCTAGAATTACTAGGCTACTCTAGAGAGATTATTGATTATGCTTACAAGATAAATAGGTTAAAAGAAGATCTGTTGTTCTATAAATTCAGCGGTAGAAAAGATCTCTACGAGAAGATCAGGGAAGAGATAGAAGTTTTAAGAGCAAACATCTCATCCTATAATGTTTCAAATGATGTAGGACAACTGATCGTAGCAACAGCAACTGGGAGAAGTGGTATGAAAACCAGAGTTCTTCAGGAGGTTTTAGGACTTGAGGTAGGGGGTATACTAGATTATGTTAGAGAGATCATAGATGCATATAAAGAGATTAGAGATGAAGAAGATCTTGAAAGTATATTAAGAACTCTAGGTCGTGGAACAATTATTTACGTCTCAAAGATCTTCAGAAAGAAAGCCGAGGATCTTTATAAGGATCTTAGAGATAAAGGTTTTAAAATAGGGCTGGCCATGTCTGGAAGTAGAGATATGAAAAGATTTCTAGAAGGAGATCTAGATTACATAATTGCTACCGCAAGCTTCTACGGTGTAGCTGTGAGAGGTATAGATGCTCCTAAGATAGTTAGAAACACAGTATTTCTAGAACCTCCCGCTCACATCATAAGTTTAGACAGCTTTCTAAGGGATCCTAGGAAGCTCGCTTTAGTACTTCTAGAGCTATCAAACAAATCCAGCGAGGCTGCGACAGCTTACAGAGATCTTATGAAGATTGTGAGTAAAATGAGAAGTTCGGAGATCTGGATACTTCGTAAAATGCTTTCAGGAGAATATGAGGTTAATGATAGTAAGAGAGAGCTATATGAAAAAATGATTGAATATATAGATCTATGCATGAATCTAATGAGAAACTCCAGCTTAGATAAGATAGTCACAAGAATAGGAATTATCAAGATACCCGAGAGAAGAGTTCTAATACCTGATATAATGACATATATACAAGCATCAGGAAGAAGCTCGAGGATCTATAATAATACCTTTACTTTAGGCTTCTCACTAGTATTATACGAGGATAGAGATCTCTTAGATTTATTCTTAAGAAAAATGAAAAAACTTTATAACGATTTCGATCTTAGATCTTTCGATAGCATTGATCTAGATAGAATTAAAAAGCTTCAGGATCATACTAGAAGCGATCTGCCACACAGAGAAGATACTCTTTCAGAGGCTATAACTATTAAGAGAGTTCTAATGATAGTTGAGTCTCCTACCAAGGCTAAGACTATAGCAAGACTCTTTGGCTCTAGCTCCAGAAGATCCCATAAAGGTGTTACGGTTAGAGAGTTCAGCATAAAAGTAGGAAACAACATTTATGTTGTCGACGTGATAGCTTCACTAGGTCATGTAACAGATCTTGTATCTGATGAGGGTTTATACGGAGTCCTCTACGAAGGAGGTTTTACACCTGTCTACGGGTTTATCACGAGATGCCTCTCTTGCGGTTACCAGACTGCTGATAAGGTTAGCAGATGTCCTCGATGTGGTAGTTCGAAGATGAGATCTCAAGAGATCATCGTAGAGATACTGAGAAAACTAGCTCAATCTGTAGATCTCATCTATATAGCTACAGATCCTGATGCAGAAGGCGAGAAGATAGCTTTCGATATATCAAATCTAATCGCACCCTACAATCCTAGGATATATAGAATAGAATTTCATGAGATCTCTAGAAAAGCTATTCTAAAAGCTTTTGAAAATCCGAGGAGAATAGATCCTAGGATCGTAAGTTCTCAGATTGTTAGGAGAATTGATGATAGATGGATAGGCTTCATAGCCAGCGGATTTCTTCAGAAGAAATACAACATGAAATGGCTCGGTGTAGGTAGAGTTCAAACACCTGTTCTTAAGTGGATTATAGATAGTTATAGCAATTATAAGAATAATCTTGGGTATTGGATCTATATTGATACTAGTTATAGGAGCTCCATAGGTCTGCTGAGAATATTTGTAAAAGATAGAAGTGAGGCTGAAACCATATTAAAATCAGATTCTTTAACAGTAGACAGTGTAGAGAAGATTAGAAGAGTGTTAAGTCCTCCACCACCTTTCACAACCGATGAAATGCTTTCCTCAGCAGATTCTGTCTTAGGCTTTACACCTGAGAAAACTATGAGACTAGCCCAGGACCTCTTCGAGTTAGGACTTATAACATATCATAGAACTGATTCAACTCATGTATCGGCTAATGGAATCGAAGTAGCTCGGGAGTATGTGTCGAGAGTCTATGGAAAAGAATTCTTCAATCCTAGAAGCTGGGGTGAGGAGAAGGCTCATGAAGCTATAAGACCTGTTTATCCTATGAACATTGAAGAGATCAGAGAATCTTCTCTAGCAGGAGATCTCCACTCTCTAGGTATTAGCGAGTCTCATGAAAAACTCTACGAACTTATATTCAGAAGATTTATAGCTAGCCAGATGATCGAGGCTGATGTAGAGTATTGTAAGATATATATAGATGTCGGAGGTTATAAGACCTATGCAGAAGGACTGTGCAAAGTATATAGAGATGGTTTTCTCAGAGTTTATAACCCCTATAAGATCATACCAGAAGAGCTACAGAAGCCAGGATCCTCTATAGAAGCTTCTAATAAATGGGTTAAAAGAGGTTCTCCTACGCCTTTGCTCAGAGGTGGAGATATAATTAGAATGATGAAAGAGAGAAATATTGGAAGACCCAGTACCTACACTAAGGCTATCGGGAATAACTTGAGACATGGTTACGTGATCGAGAGTAGGATCAGGAGATATCTCATACCTACAAAACTTGGTATGAAAGTAGCTGAGGTTCTCCAGAAGATCCATCCAGAGCTTTTATCAGAGAAGGCTACTAGAGATCTCGAGGTTATGCTAGATAGAGTGGCTGAGGGAGGGATCAATGTTGACGAGATTCTCAAAGATATTCTAAGAGATCTCAGCGTTAGATACCCTAGTGAGATGTTAAAATTACTAGAAATAGAGAACATACCTGTGAAAGGATTGATCGGAGAGCTTCTAGGTTCTGGCGAAAACTAGATTGCTCATAGCATGAGAGAAGATTTTTAAGAGTTGAGGTAGAAGTATATTGAATTAGAGAAGTGCATTTCAATGTTTATAAAAAGCCATATAGAGGCTATTCGCAGTATCGAGATGCATAAGCCTGTGAGAGTTATGATCCTACAAGATCTTGGGAAAACAGTTTTTTCAGATGTGGATCTTATAAAAGGAGTTGAGGTGGAGCTACCCAGATGGCTTGCAGAAGGTCTTGAGAAGATAGGTTACGCCAGGATCCAAAGAAGTTTAAGAAGTCTAGAGGATCTTAATAAGATAAGGTATCAAGAAGAATCTAGATTTGAAGAGTCTAAGATAGAGCTCTACAAGATCTCCTATGATATGTATCTTGAGAGCGAGAAGATAGTTAGAGATTATAGAGAAAAACTTGAGAGCAAGGATCCTAGGGTTTTTCAGGAATTTGAGAAGGTGAAGAAAGTGGTCCAAAGAATTCTAAGACTTAGATTTAGAAAGATACTCTATCTCATACAAGTCTCGGAAAACATTGATGAGGATCTAGAGAGAAAAATGAGTTTAGAAGAGAAAGCTTTCTATAGATACTTCCTTAAAGGTATTTACCAGTGGATCAAGGATCTAGAGAGACTTGTAATAGGTGATGATAATGTCTAGCGAGATAACGCAAGAGTTAGCGTCAAGAGAAACCTTAGAGAAATTTAGAGAGGCGGTATTAGAGTTATTAGAAAGCTTCTCCGATGAATCTGGAAATCTTAAATATCGTGAGAGAGTTTCAGAAGCTCTGAGAAGAGGAAGAAGATCTGTAGCCATAGACTTCATGGATATCTACGCTTTCAACGAGGATCTAGCAAAGTTCTTGAGAAATGAACCTCTAAGAGCTATCAAAGAGATCTTTCAACCTGCATTGGATTCATACGTAAGGTCTGAATTTAATGTAGAAGTATCTCTAAAGCCTAGATTCAGACAGCTTCCAGAGTCCTATAGAATTAGGGATTTAAGAAACGAACATCTAGAGAAACTCATACAGATCGATGGAATCGTGGTTAGAATGACCCCTCCAAAGCAGAGAATCTCTAGAGCTGTGTTCGTACATTCGGAATGTGGAGGTAAGTTTGAGGTTGAAGTTGATCGAGAGTATTTTGAGATGCCCAGAACATGTCCTCTATGTCAGTCTTCGAAAGGCTCTTTTGAAATGATCGAAGAAGAGAATATCTATGTAGACTACCAAAAGATCGTGGTTTCGGAGATGCCTGAGGAGATACCTCCAGGCCATATGCCGAGACAACTTACAATAGTCTTAGAAGAAGATCTTGTAGATATAGCCAGACCTGGTGATAGAGTCTCTATAACAGGAGTTCTGAGACTGGCTAGAGATAGAGCTGTGTCTAGAAAGAGAGCAATAAGATCTGTCTACGATGCAGAACTTTATGCAAGCAACATAGAATTAAGCCATAAAGGAATTGAACAGGTAGAGCTTACAGAGAGAGATATAGAAGAGATCAGAAGACTTGCTCGCGACCCTATGATTAGGAGAAGAATTATAGCAAGTATTGCACCGACGATCTATGGTTTATGGGATATTAAGGAAGCCATAGCACTGCTACTCTTCGGAGGAGTACCTAAGTATAGAGAAGATGGTACGAGAGTAAGAGGTGATATACATGTTCTCATAATAGGAGACCCCGGTACTGCTAAATCTCAACTGCTTCAATTCACATCTAAGATAGCTCCTAGAGGGATATTCACTACAGGAAGAGGTTCTACAGCTGCAGGACTTACAGCTTCTGTTTTGAGAGATAAAACAACCGGAGAATACTATCTAGAAGCCGGAGCTTTAGTTCTAGGAGATCTTGGTGTCGTATGTATAGATGAGATAGATAAGATGAGGGAAGAAGATCGTGTTGCCATACATGAAGCTCTTGAACAACAGACTGTATCAATATCTAAGGCAGGCATCCATGCCACATTAAATGCTAGAGCATCTGTTCTAGCTGCTGGCAATCCAAAGTATGGAAGGTATGAAGATGATAGGCATATCACGGATAATATAAATCTCCCTGTCACAATACTCTCAAGATTCGATCTTATATTTGTGTTGAAAGATAAGCCAAGTCCTGAGGAGGACAGAAGACTTGCATCATACATTGTAGAGGCACACTCTAGATATGATGAGATCAAACCCTCTATAGATCCTCAACTTCTTAAGAAGTACATAGCTTATGCCAGAACTCATGTGAAGCCTGTACTAAGCGATGAAGCTAGGAAAATGCTAGTAGACTTTTTTGTAGAGATGAGAAGAGCTGCTGCTGAGAGTAAGGGATCTACTCCTATTAGTATCACCGCTAGACAGATGGAATCTCTGATAAGACTTGCAGAAGCTCACGCTAGAATGGCTCTTAAAGAGGTTGTAGATGTAGAGGATGCTTCTGAAGCTATTAGAATGATGCTTCTAGTCTTGAGTAATGTTGGACTTGATATAGAGACTAAAGAGATCGATATAGACAGTATTATGACTGGAAAACCTTTGAGCAAGAGAAGGAAGATTCATGAAATAGAAGATGTTATAAGACAGATTACAAAGATCGAGGGTAAAACCTGTGCTCCATTAAACGAAATCATAAATAGGCTTCAGCAGCAGAACATACCTCAAGAAGAGATTGAAAGACTTCTGAATACATTATATAGAGAAGGTATAGTATCCCAGGTGAAGATACATTGTTATAGACTTGTAGAGTGAATCGAATGATATCTCAAGATGCTATAAAGTGGATCGGTTATCTAGCTACAGTCATAACTCTTTTAATAGCATCATATAGCGATGTTAAAAGAAGAGAAGTAGATCCTAGGCTATGGATTTTTCCAAGCGTAGCAGGTTTGATTCTTATAATGCTAAGACTTCCAATTGAGAATGATCTGATCTCATATCTCTTGATAGGTTTGATCTCGCCAATAATAGTTCTAGCTCTATCTCTAATGAATCTAATAGGTTTCGCCGATTTTATAGCTATGATCGTTATAACCCTGCTACTGCCGAAGCCTTTCTATGGAGAGACTCTTCTTCCACCTTCTCTAGTAATCCTTCTACTCTCTAATATAATATACGGTGTCTCAATGACTCCTTTTATCATTAGAAACATTTTTTTCTCTAGATTAATATTAGAGAAGTGCAACTCCTTAACGAAGTCGCTTCTGGTAATAATTACAGGACTTCCTATGAGATCTAGCACTTATATAAGCTCAGGATACTTCTTTCCATTATTATATCCCGTTAGAAGAGAAGATGGATACATAACCTGGATCTGTAGAACAAGCTTTGACATTAATGAGGATCCTAATACTCTGAAAAATGAGATCAGAAGACTTCTCAATGAAGGCTTGATCAACGGTGACGAGATTTTGATAGTTTCTTGGGGAGCTCCATACATACTATTCTTACTACTAGGCGTCCTGCTATATCCTCTAACAGCTTCTATGATAGAGAGTTTCTTCAGATTTCTGATTCTTCACATAGCATTTTTCCATTGAGAAATCTCTCCAGTTTAATACTATTAATCTTCCACAGTATTCTATCAGGAAGGAAAAATGGTTGCTCAATCAAGTATTCTGATAGGTATTATTGGTAAGACTAACGTCGGTAAATCCACGTTATTCTCGGCAATGACCATGATTCCTGTAAAAATAGAGAACAGACCTTTTGTCACTATAGAGCCTAACATAGGGATTGGATATGTGAGAAAGGTTTGCGCTCATGTATCTTTAAATCTACCTAGGTGCGACGCTAGAAATTCTATATGTGTGAATGGAAATAGATTTATTCCGGTGAAACTAATGGATGTAGCAGGCTTGATCAGAGGCGCTCATGAAGGGCGTGGCCTTGGAAACAAGTTTCTAGACGATCTAAGACAAGCAGATCTTCTAATACATGTTATAGATGCGGCAGGATCTACTGATCGTGAAGGTAATCCTGTAAAACCCGGATCCTATGATCCTTATGATGATGTGTTAGATATAGAGAGAGAAATAGATCTCTGGATGTATTCTATTATAAGAAGAGATTGGGATAAATTCTCAAGAGGTTTAGATCATCTTTCGCCATCAGACGCTCACACAAGACTCGCGCAGAGACTTTCAGGACTTTCAATAAAACTAAACCATGTGGTTCAAGCCTTAGAAGAAACTGATCTAGCGAGAAAGAAATTTTCCTCATGGACTGAAGAAGATCTCCTGATCTTCACAACAACTCTTAGAAAGATCTCGAAGCCTACCATAATAGCTGCGAACAAAGCCGACATTCCTGAGGCGCGAGATCTAATTAAAAGTCTCATGGAGAGACTTAAAGACAGAATTATAATACCAGTATCTGCAGAATACGAGCTAGCACTGAGAAAAGCTTCCTCACAGGGTTTGATAAGATACATACCAGGAGATGAGGATTTCGAGATCTCTGATATGAAGAGGATATCCGCTATTCAGTTAAAAGCTTTGGAGAAGATAAGATCTTTTATGAAGATCTATGGAGGTACTGGAGTTCAAAAATTATTAGATACAGCTGTTTTCAACATGCTTAACATGATTGTCGTATATCCTGTCGAGGATCCTAACAGATACACTGACTCATCAGGTGCCATACTTCCAGACGCGTTACTCGTTAGAAGAGGTGCTACAGCGAGAGATTTAGCATACATGATACATACGGATCTTGGGGAGGGATTTCTCTATGCTATTAACGCCAGGAGTAAGAATAGAATCGGAGCTGACTATATCTTAGAAGATGGTGATGTTATCAAGATCGTCTCTACGAAGAAAAGATAGTTTAGCAGTATCATATATTAGGATCTGATCTGATAGATAAATCCTGCGAAAGCTGTGATCAAGCTTATTACAAAACCTACTATATTTGGAAGTCCTAGCATTGTAAGACCATACCATATCATTAGAAAGCCTAAGATTGAAAGACCTAAAGCTATTAGATAGTTTGACACCAGATATATTAATACTGAGAAGACTACTACTAAGAGTATCAATAATAGTAGTGAGTTTATCTCTAGAAAGGATAGAACTAAGGTTGAGAGCATGAAACCTCCGACTAGAGAAATTATGATTTTTGTCAAGATAAATCCTAGCAGTCCTCCTAATAAAAGTCCTAGAAAAGATATGATCAGAGAGATCACTATGCTACCAGTTAGTTCTGTAGAGTAGAGAAATGCAAAATAGGCTAGGAGTATTGCGAATACTATAGATATAACAATTCTCGCGATTTTAAGACCCCACACTGCTAGAAGAACTCCTAAAACCACTAATAGAGCATAAAGATAAGGATCTTTAGGTAATACAATAGCAGGCTTCATAGAATTTCATCTCTTATACCTATTATACAAGGTTATAGATCTAATCATACGAGATTGAACCTCCACACCTGACAGTTCTTCATATCCTCACATTTAAAATACAAGCTATGCCTAATAATATTTCTTCTTATCAAAGACATTAGTAAAGGCATTAGTCGCAACCCTTTACATATGCTTCGACTTTATATCGGTTTGAATCGAATAATGCTCACATCTTTCCTTATAATTAAAAATACAGGTTCCCGTGTAGATGTTCTATCTTCTCCTGATCCTTTTCCAGTAGATAGATCACCAGCCTTCCATACTTATCTCCTTATCAATTTACCACTAATGGTAGCACTAACCTGAGGGATCTGAATTAAGAAGGAGTGATGGTAGTTCTGGAGTTTTGTTAAGAACGCGATGAAAGGAATGACTTAAGTGTGATGAGAAGATCTTTGAAAAACTTAAAATTGTTATTTAAATGAATATGCGAGGATAAATGATGAGTCCGATAAGCAGAAGGGATCTACTGAAAAGCTTATCTATCCTCGCTGTAGGAGGCTTAACTGGTTATCTTGTAGGAAGCATCTACCCAGCTACAGGATATATATCATCACCAGCTTCTAGGAGTGAGTATGAGCTTAGAATATATAATTGGCAGGCTTATCTGAACAAAGATATTGTCATACCATACTTCATAGGTATCGAATATCGTAATGGTAGAGGTGTGAAGGTTGTATATGATGAGTTTAACAATGCTGAAGAAGCGTATGCCAGACTCTCTTTGGGAGGCTACTCCTATGATGTATTCAACCTAGGTATTGAGGTTATGTATAAGGCTCTTAAAGCTAATCTTCTCGAAAAATTAGATCACAGGAAAATACCTAATATCACAAATATAGATCCGTGGATCATGGAATTACTCAGGATCAAATATCCCGAGGAAATAGATCTAAGCGATTATGGAATTCCATATATGTGGGGTACGACTGGAATAGTTTATAACAAGAAGATCCTTGGTGTAGATGTGGAAAGCCTTCATCAGCTTTTCGATGCAGAGTTTCTAAAAAGATATAGTAAAAGAATATTCATGATAGACGATCCTATAACGGTTACCATGGTGACGTTGATATACCTAGGCAGAGATTTCACAGATCCTAAAAGTTATACGAGAGAATCTCTTGAAGAAGTTTATCAAACACTAAAAAGTATTACTGGGTACATAGTATTTCTAACAACAGACCAGCTGATCCAAGAGCTTACTAGAGAGAGCATGTATGCCGGAGTTGCATGGAATGGAGACGCTTTGCAAGCTATTGTTGAGAACAACAATCTCATCTATAGAATACCTGAGGAAGGAAGTGATCTGTGGGTTGACATGTGGACTATAGCCTCTAACGCGAGAAATAAGGATCTGGGGTATGACTGGATTAACATAACTTTAGATCCTTGGATAGCATCTCTGAATACTCTTGCGATAAACTATGCGAATCCTATACCCAGCTCTAAAGAATATCTTCCTGAAAGCATTATCAATAATCCAGCAATATACCCGGAGGAGGATAGTGTGAGGAGATTAAAAGTATTCAGACCACTCACAAAGGAGGAGACTGATAATATTGCAGAAATAGTTTGGTCGAGAATAGCTGGAAGGATCTAACCAAAGCATCTTTTTAAGCCTTCTTCTCTAAAATCAGATTTGGTGGAGAAATGGCTTCACACCAGCAGAAGCCCGAAAGTCCTTTGAAGGTACTGAGAGTATCTCTTTCGAAGACTGTAATGGTGAAACTTAAAGACGGTACTGAACTGATAGGATTAATGGATTCTGTAGATTCTACGATGAATATAGTTCTAAGAGAAGCACTTCAAGTTGATGAGAATGAAAGGCTTATAGCAAGATTCGGCAGGATTCTTATAAGAGGTTCTCAAATCCTATATGTAGCAACCAATTATGGAGATACGAAAGTTCTTTCAATGAAGTAGCATCATGATATATTCATTGCAGAGAATATATTCTCAGCTACTCGATAGGGAATTTAGGATTCTAGATGTAGCAATAAAAAACATAGACAGATATGAGTATATACCGCTAGAAATATTCATAGAAGAACTACAGCTACCTCGAAAGGTTATTTCAGAAGGTCTGGAAAAACTAACAAATTTAAAACTTCTCGTGAGGGATCCTTCTGGAGTACCTCGGTATAGGCTTACATTCTCGGGGCTTAGTATTTCTGCTCTAAGAAGATTAGCTAACAGAGGCGTGATAAGTGCTCTAGGAGGTGTGATAGGAGTTGGTAAGGAGAGTGTTGTGTATCTTGGTAAGAATTCTAATGATAATTATGTAGCTATTAAGATCTATAGGGTGGGCTTTAAAAGCTTCAGACATTTCAAAAGAAAAAGATCTTATGCATATGAATTAGGAGGCTCTCAATGGCTTTTGAGAAGCATAGCATCTTCAGAAAGAGAATACTATATTTTCAATAGACTTTCAGAGATAAAAGTTTCTGTTCCTAAACCTTATTCTAGAGAGTTAAACGCATTAGTTATGGAGTATATAGATGGAGTAGAGTTATATAAGCTTAGAAATCTCAGAGATCCTAGAAGGATCCTGTATTCTATACTGGATAACATTAGAAGAGCCTATACAGTAGCAGGAGTTGTTCACATGGATCTCAGCGCATATAATATTATGGTGAGGAATCCTGAAACATCTGATGAGGATATATGTATATTTGACTGGCCTCAGTGGATCAGCGTAGAAGATCCTGGACATGAAAGATATTTAATGAGAGACCTTGATTATATAATAAGGTTCTTTAGGAATAGATTTGAGATTAAAGATATTACTCTCAGTAAGGCTTATGAATATGTGACCGGCAGGTCTCACTCTATTGAGTGAGAAGAGAGAATCCTCTGAAGAACTAGTGGTAGCAGGTTTAGATCTGTTCAGAGGCAGTGTACTTTCTAGAGAAGGAGCTTACTATTCTATATCGATAATGTCAAGAGATAGAATCCTCTATGAAGGTGAGGATCTAAGTCTACCTAAGGTTCTTAGAATTCTTCATGAGTATAAGCCCAGGTATATCGTTCTAGATAATTTATATGAACTAGCTCATGATCAGAAGAGTCTTAACAGGATCCTATCACTACTGCCTCCATCCAGCGAGATCATATTAGCAACATATGATCCTGTATCAGGATATGTGGATCTAAGAACTGTAGCGAGCAAACTAGGAGTGTACGAGTCTAAAAGAAAACCTGATTCTCTTTCGACAGCTAGGATCCTCGCTAAAATAGGCTTGCTAGGCGTAGGGTTTAAGATTAAAGTTTGGGAGGAGAAAGTTAGAATAACAGTTTCTAGAAATAGATCTAGCAGAGCTGGTGGGAGTTCTGAGGATAGATTCAAGAGAGCCTCCCGAGCATATGTTCTGAGAATCGCGAAAAAGATTAGAGATGCTCTAGATCGAAATGGATTCAGTTATGAGATGCTTATAAGAAGATCTAGTGGAGGCATTGAAAGAGCCGTCTTCATAGTTAACACCTCCATAGATAAGCTGAGTGGTATTGTAAAACCTATGAAAGGTAGATATGTTAGAGTAACTATAAGACCTGTATCTAGAACTGTTCTAAATATTCCTCAGGAAACCTTTTCCCGAAAGAATCCTATTATAGTAGGCATAGATCCCGGGATAAGTTATGGAATAGCTATAGTAGATCTTAATGGAGTCATTCAGGCTACATACACTGTTGCAGGCGGAGATCTGGGAGAGATAATACCAAGAATAACAAAACATGGAACACCTATAGTTGTAGCTAGCGATATAAGACCTGCTCCTGAGAGTGTTAGAAGAATTGCATCTATATTTGGAGCCAGATTATACGAGCCTGAGTATATTCCTAGTGATTCCGAGAAAGAAGAACTTATAAAAGATCTAGGATATAAACCTTCAACGATTCATGAGAGAGACGCGTTGTTCTCAGCAATGCTCTTCTACAGAAAGATGCTTCCAAAACTTCAACAGATCGATAGGATTATAAAGGATCTAAACATAAGAATAGATCCTCTAAAAGTGAAGAGCGAGGTGATAAGAGGAGTAGACTTAGCATCAGCTATTGAAGGGATCTTTAGAGAGATACTTCAGAGTGAGGATGCTAGAAGCGAACTTATCGTTAGAGACTTTGTAAAAGAGATCATGACAACAAGCGCGAGACTTAAAAAGCTTGAGGAGGAGTATCAGAAGCTTCTTATGGAGAATAAAAGATTAAAAGAAAAGATCTCTGAGCTCAACAGATACTCTCTAAGTCTTCAGTCAGAACTTGAGAGTATAAAAAGAGATCTTAGGAGTGACGTGATGAGAGATAGAGAGGTTTCTATGCTAAGTGATAGACTTAAGATCTGTTTAAATAGTGTGAGAGATCTAGAGGAAGTTATAGAAGGTTTAAAAGGAGATATATCGAAACTGAAGAATCTAATTCTAGAAGCAGTAGAAGGAGCATATATAGCTTTAAAAATCTATAGAGAACCTAGAGATCTGTTAAACAGTTTCAAGGAACTTCCTCTGATTAGATATAGGGATAGAAGTATTAGAATAGGTCTTCTAGATTTCGATATATCAAGCGAGTTGATAAGAGAAGTTTATGAAGTTTCAGGGAAAAATTCGGTATTAATCATATCCACGCATAAGTGCGAATCTCAATCTCTAGGAGATGAGACGTATCACGTGATATGTGTAAACATACCTGCAGAAGATGTAATTCTACGGATAGGCGATAAACTTATAATTAGAAGAGATTCTTTCGAGAGAATCTTAGAATTATATGAGAGAGTCCGTAAGATGCTACCTAGTAGAATTATAAGATCTGAAGACGAACTAGCTAGATTACTAGATGAGTATAAGATTATGAGAGCCAGAGAAAGAGAATATAAAACCTAAGCTCTTCATTAGATGATGAGCTAGGAATACTAGAATAGAGGTAGCTTCTCTTGTATAAATAGCTCTGTTAGCTTAGTTATTGTAGAGAGCTCTTGATCCACTATACTTTCTATTTCTCTTTTCATATCTATAGTTATATAACCTTTCTTCTCTGGTATAACCTTAACATTGGCTGCGAGAGGCTGATCTATGGGTCTGCCAATCTGACTTAGAAGTTCTACATAAACCTCTTTAAGCCCTTTAACCTCTCTATGTATCCTATCAGCGATTAGGAAAGCCAGAACATTATAGATCTTACCTACATGAGATACAGGATTCTTACCTGCTGTAGCTTCTAGACTCATAAATCTCATAGGAGTTATAAGACCATTAGCTCTATTACCTCTACCAGTCATCCCATCATCTCCATGCTCTGCAGATGTTCCTGTGACTGTAAGATACACAATACCTCTCTCAGGAATATCTGCCGTATTAATATAGATCTCTATATCGCTGAAATCTACATTCTTAACCACATAATCTAGAACTCTCTCTCTAACCTCTTCTTTAACTGAGAGATAGTGACTGAGATCAGGTACTAGATGTGAGATCATTGAACAGGCTATCGTGATCTTAGCTTTCTCACCGATTCTTAACCCCATAACCTTCACATCCTCACCCACCTCAGGATATCTACTTTTGAAATCTCTTGAGTTTAGATATCTCTCGATCATTAGAACAGTTCTCTCAAGCCTGCTCATAGGAGCATAGCCTACTCCAAAACTTGTATCATTAGCCAGAGGAATCTTATTCAAACCCTCTTCGAATAAGCCTTTGAGATCTCTGCTCCCCTGGCCTATTTTATAATCTACGATCACATGCTTATCAGGATCTAAAAATCTGAAGTTTCTTCTAATCCAATCTTTTACAGCGCTAACCACTATCGTACCAATAGGAATTCTCTCAGGCTCTGAAGAACCCTGCCTATACACCAGTGCTGTTGCTCTTCCCGAGACTAGAATATATATGGGCTGTATAACTTCTCCACCACCAAATCTAGGATTAGCCTGACCTCCGACTACGAGGGTCTTATCAAGATTATGATGAAGTATCACTCCATATCTCTCCTTATAATATCTAGAAAGCGCTATACTAGATATCTCTGAGGCTGCATCAGCTATATAATCTGGATGGCCTAAGCCTTTTCTCTCGACAAGCTCAACAACATGATTTTCGACAGGTTGAACCTCTATCTCTTCAACGACTACATTCCTTGGATCCATATCTTAACACCTCAATTAAGGATATAAAATTATTCTAAAAATAAATTTTATAACTGAAGCTTCTCTCTCTTCTTTTAAGAGAGTCATCTGTTATACGCTATGACTTCCTTAATATATAGAATAGTATAAGGGGGAATATCATCCCCCCGAGGGGATTCGAACCCCTGACCACCCGGTGTCCAAGCCCCCTCACTACAGCCGGGCGCTCTACCGCTGAGCTACGGGGGGTTCCATTGAGATATTTACTCATGGAAGATTTAAATCTTTATCTTCTATATCTTCTATCCTAAGAGGTTCAGCTCTTGTATAGGTTTGTATATAGGATTGCTTCCTCGTCTCATCTCTTCTTCCTGCATTGCTCTCAGAGTTTCATCGCCTCCTAAAACAATCAAAGCGAACCTTCACATCTCGGGTGTCTCGGAGAGGATATCATTCAGGCGCTAGCAGTCACTCTCAATATCTTATCAAAACAGATCTCATCTTTACTGCTGTATAGCTATATAAGGTAGATCTCTATATTTACGCCTATCATCTTCTATACTTCAATATATTCTTCTGAAAGAATAATACTTGTAGGCTGGGTAGTTTGGGTTCTTCAAAGAAGGCTGTCTATTGTGAGATCTGCGGGAGAGAGATATCAGAACACGCAGTATTTAAGATATATGTTGAAGGTTCTGAATTTACAGTATGCCCAGAATGCTATTCTAAGCATATTATGGGTAGATCTAGAAATTCTCAGCAGAGGGCTAGCACCAGTAGTCTTCAGTCTAGTAATATTAGTAATATTAGAAGGACTACAACTTCTACTCCTCGAAGGACCTCTACTTCTTCTAAGATTATCGAAAAATATGAGATAGATCCTATGTTTCCTGAGATCATAAGAAGAGCTAGAGAAAAGAAAGGTCTTACCACTAAGGATCTAGCATTGAAACTTAGAGAGAGCGAGAATGTTATAAAGAGAATCGAAAGCGGACGGCTCACACCCACAATAGAACTTGCGAGAAGAATCGAAGATATCTTAGGAGTTAAGATACTGGTACCCCGTGTAGAAGAGAAAGAAATTCCTGAAAGCACTAAAAAGGATCTTAGGGAAGATCTAACATTAGGAGATCTTGCAACAGTGAAAAAGAAGTAATAAGGATTAAGAGAGGGTTAATATAGGATCTTCTTATAGAGATGAACATCATATCTCTACACCAGTAGAAGAATCTAACTCTATCCTAGGAGTTATTAAGGTTGAATCACTATATAGATATTAGAAGAATGATGAAAAGCTCTAAACCGATACACTGGAATGAGGAAACCTGTCTCAGCTGAAAGACTCGAGGTATCACCAATATGAGTAGTGAGAGAAGAGTATTTATAGAAGATCTAAGACCTAGAAGTTTCGTACTAAGAATCGGACACAGACCTGAAAGAGATAAGAGAATTACAACACATGTAGCTCTTGTGTCCAGAGCTTTTGGTGCTTCAGGCTTTATTCTAGCAGGAGAATCAGATCCTAATATAAAAAGAAGTATTGAGAAAATACTTTCCAGATGGGGAGGTTCTTACTATTTCGTGTATGAAGAATGGAGAGACTATGTCAGAGAAACGAGAATTTGGAGAAGTAAAGCAGGTAGGAGGTGCATAGTTCATCTAACCATGTACGGGCTTCCTGTAGATTCTGTGATTAACAGGATCAGAGATGAATGTGAGGAAGTTCTGATCATAGTAGGTGCTGAAAAGGTTCCTAGAGAGGTATACGAGCTCGCCGATTATAATGTATCAATAGGTTCTCAACCTCACTCGGAAGTTTCAGCACTTGCATTATTTCTAGACAGACTATATAGAGGAGCTGAACTATATTTAGAGTTTAGAGATGCGAAGATAAGAATCCTGCCTAGTGAGAGAGATAAGAAGGTTATAGTCTTTCCAAATCCTCGGAGAGAAGTCTCTAATCATTAGAATAGCTATGAGTATAAAGACCAAAGAATATATGCGAATGATGAAATGATATTATATAGGAGGTATCTCATGAATAGCGTTTCATCTAAGATCTTAGAATTCATCGGAGAAACCTACGGAGAAAATGCTAAGAAAGTTTTCAGCAAGTTATACGAGCTAGCCAAAGAGATAACAGACCATGAGCTAGCCGAGCTTGTTAAGATTCATGAAGCTGAGGTTAGAAAAATACTCTATCAATTATCTGAAGAAAGACTTGTATCCGTAAGAAGGGTTAGAGATAGAGAGACAAATTACTACATATACTACTGGAAGATTAACGTACGAGAACTTCCTAGAGTTCTTTTAAATAGAAAGAAAGCAGTTATTGAAATTCTGAGAAAAAGATTAGATTATGAAGAGAAAAGAAACTTCTACTGCCCACGTTGCGGTCGTGAGTTTTCATCGGAGGAGGCTTTAGAATATGAGTATACATGTCCTAGCTGTTCTGAGATTCTTCTAAGTAGAGATAAGAGCGATCAATTAAAACGATTGAGAGGACTTATAGAGAATCTAGAGAGAGAGGTGAAGGAGGAGGAGAAAAAAATCCTCTCTAGTAGTAGCTGATCTATTTTCTGGAGCAGGAGGTTTTGCAAGAGGTTTTGAGGAAGCTGGTTTTGAGATAGCTATAGGAGTGGATAATGATAGATCTGCTATTAAGAGCTTTAAACTTAATTTCCCTAATTCAATAGCCTTGAACGAGGATATCAAAGAGGTTAGAGGTAGTGATATAATCAAACTAGTAGGTATAAATCCCAGAATAGTTATCGGCAGCCCTCCCTGCGAGCCTTTTACAGGGGCTAATCCTAATAGAGAGAGAAATCCTCTTGACAGGCTCTATAAAGATCCTATGGGTCAGTTAACACTTCATTTTATCAGAATAGTTTCCGAGCTCAAGCCTGAGATTTTCGTCATGGAGAATGTTCCTGCAATTACTGAGAAAGAGATCAAAGAGAATCTAGAGTATCATTTTGAGAGAGCGGGATATAACAAGATCTATTTCAATATACTAAAAGCCGAGGATTATGGAACACCGAGTAGGAGAAGAAGAGTTTTCATATCAAATGTGAGAATAGATCCTCCTAAGAGCAGCTCTAGGATAACCGTGTGGAGTGCTATAGGAGATCTAGAGGATAAAACGAGTAACGAGATCCCCAATCATGAGATAGTATGGCTCTCACATAGGAAGATGCGGAGAATAGCTAGAGTTAGAAGAGGATATGCTCTCTACCACTTTAGAGGGTCTGAGGAAAAACTCTATCAAAATTTCATACGTCTAAAACCAGATGATCTAGCACCTACTGTCATGGGTTCAAGCCGATATATACATCCTTTCCAGGATAGACTTTTAACAGTAAGAGAACAAGCTAGATTAATGGGGTTTCCAGATTATCACGTGTTTGTAGGAGGTAGAGAAGAGCAGTATAATCAAGTAGGAGAAGCTGTGCCACCACCTTTAGCTAAAGCTATAGCATTGTATATACTAAGATACTTAACCTAGAATTGGGAAGAGTGAGAAATAGTTATTATCTTCTAAACTTATTAATAGATGGCATGCCAAGTTTAAGTGTGATAATATAGATCCATATACTATCTCTTTATGGGAGTTAGTATTTTAATTATCTCATATCATATTATAATCATGTAAACGAAGACAAATAATGAGTGTTGAATTCTTGAGATGAGTATATATAGATTCACAAGTGTCTGTATTTGTTTTAATTAGAGTCATCTATAGATTAGAATTTATATATCTTATATTAAAATTATATTTGTGGGGGAGTAGGATGAGTAGTGGTAATAATGTGAATATAGAAACCAGAAGAGTTCAAAGATTTGGAAAATCTACTCTAATGGTGTCACTACCAGCTGAATGGGTTAAGGTAGTGAATCTAAGACCTGGAGATACTGTTACAATAGTCGTAGAAGATGATAATACACTTAGAGTATTCCCTACATTTGCTAAGCCTGGGAGGAGAGAGAGAAGACTTCTTCTCAGAACTTCGAGAACTAGTAATGCAGAACTCATATACAAGATCCTCTCATCAGCATATACATTAGGATATGACAGGATTCAAGTTGAGGTTGTAGATGGATTTCTAGATGAGGAGCAGTTAAAGATCCTGAGAAGAAGCGTCAAAGAGCTTATAGGTGCTGAGATCGTTGAGCACATGCCTTCAAGAGTTATTATACAGATCTTTGTAGACCCGGCTAAGTACTCTATTAATGGTATACTGACTAGAATGAGTAGCATTTTAAGGTCTATTATAAACTACATGTATCTGATGCTTGTTGAAGATAAAACGCATTATCTAACAGAGATCGAGGAACTAGGTGCAGAGCTTAATAGAATAAACCTGCTCGCCGTTAGACAAACATTCGTAGGTCAGATAGATAGAATATACGCAAATACTCTCAATATAAAGTCGTATATGCTCCCAAGATACAGAAGTATAACTAGATCTCTTACACTCATTGGAGAAAGCATTGTAAATAGCTCAAAAATTTTAGCCAACCTACCAGCTAGCGACAAGAAAGTTCTAAGAAGCCTCAGTGATGAGATGAAAGAATTTGTAGACCTATTTATAACAGGCGTTGAAAGAGCACTTTCAGTAGTTCTCGAACCGAATATTGCAAGAGCTTTTAATGCAGATCTTCTCTCAAGAGAACTACAGTCTTATGTATCAAGGTTTATAGAGAAACATAATGATATACTAAAGAATTGTGATAATTATATCCAGATACTAGAGTTCTTCGACAACTTCAGAAGAAGCGCTACCGATATTGAAGTTATAAGTGATGTAAGTTTTGATCTGACTCTAGAGAAACAAGAAGGGTTAATAGATCTCTCCATGGGTGAGGCTGTCAGAATAGTATAAAGAATGAAGCAGTAGTATCTTAGGAGAAGAAGCTTGTCTCATCATGATACTATCGCTAGCTTTTTAGCACGCATACTCTATGATGTAGAGAGGTATAGTATTTCTCTAGAGAAAGCATTTGTAAGAAGTTGTAGAGAGCTAGAATGCCCTAGAAATGCCGAAGAGCGTGAAAGGCTTTATCAGCTAGCGAAAGACTTTATAAAGAATATAATAAGAATTCGATGCATCTATGGCTCCAAGGTGAGCAGGAAGGAGATCGCAAGGCTCTATCTTAGAGGTGGTTGGAAGGAGAAGCAAGATCTAGAGTCTTGGTGTCTTCATTCGCTACCTAAATGGTTTTATGAGAAGATCAGAAATCTCGTAGGATCTGAAGAAGCTGAGAAGATCTTTACAAGCATGAATGAAAGGATTTTCTGGATAAGACTAAATACGTTAAAAGCTCCTGAAGAGAAGATAATAAGATCTCTAGAAGAAGACGGTGTTGAAATAGTTAGAGATAAAGATCTATGGTATCTCTATAGGATTGTAAAAAGTAGAAAACCCTTGAGAAGCGTAAGAGCTGTGAAAGAGTTCCTAGCAATACCCCAGGATAAGGCTTCATGTCTCGTAGTAGAAGCTTTGAAACCCGAGAAAAATGATAGAATTCTAGACATGTCCGCAGCTCCAGGTATCAAAACATCTCTTATAGCAATGCTCACCGATGACCAGGCATTGATACAGGCTCAAGATATCTCTAGAAAAAGAGTTCATATAATGAAAGATCTGATGAGAAGGTTTGGAGTAAAAAGATCTGTTGATATTATTCTGAGTGATAGCAGGTACACTCCTTCAAGAGAAAAGATCTTTGATAAAATACTCCTAGACGCGCCTTGTACTTCTTCGGGAGCTCTATGGAAAGATCCGGGAATAAGATTATCTCTTCTAAGAGAGGATAAGATTAGATACTATTCCTCTATACAGAAAGACCTGCTGAGAGAAGCATTAAAATTAGGAAGAGAGATAGTATACGCTACATGTTCTATACTGCCTGAAGAAGGAGAGTTAGTAGTATCCGAGATCATAGATAGGTCTGGGGATAGCATACAGCTCGAAAAGCCTTTGAAAAATCTCTCACCAGGATATAGAGCTTACGATCCTCGTGAAATATTTGCTAGAACTTTTCCTCACAAGGATCTATCAGAAGGATTCTTCATAGCTAAACTTATCATTAGATGAAGCTAGCATGAGATCCTCATATCAGCTTTTAAGGAGTCTTATGCATCTTCTAATATGTGACCATGACATTAGGAGGTGACAAAGCTGGAGTTCTGCCCTAGATGCGGGACTCTGATGAAGATTGAAAAGAACGTTGCGAAATGCCCTAAATGCGGTTATGAGAAGATTATCAGCGGATCTAGCACCAGAAGTGTTATCACTACGAGAATAAGACATAATCCTAAAGAGAAGATGATAGTCATAGAGAAAGAAAGCACCCGTAGTAATCCTGTCACTAGAGATGTAAGATGTCCTAAATGTGGGCATAACGAAGCTGAATTCTGGTTTATGCAGACTAGAAGAAGTGACGAACCTCCCACTAGATTCTATAAATGCACTAGATGTGGGCATGTATGGAGAGAGTACGAGTGATTTTACTATCGTATAAAAGCATTTAAATACCTGGTAGAGGAAGTTTTCATGAAGCATAGTAAGAGCTATACTACTGGTTAAGGTGATCGAGTATGTTTAGAGTGTACGAGGTGCAAGACTTCGTTAAAATACCTCCACAAAGGTATGGAGAAGATCTTAAAAAGATTGCTGAAGAGATCTTGAGAAATGAGTATGAAAATAGATTCTTTAGAGATCTAGGACTTGTACTTATGATCTATGATGTTGAGATAGATGAACTCGGACTTATAATACCCGGAGAAGGATCTACATATCATGAGGTTAGATTTAAAATATTGGTATACATACCTCTGGTCAATGAAGTAGTCGAGGGAATTGTAAAAGATGTGAGAAACATAGGCTTGTTCGTGAATATAGGACCTATAGATGCTCTTATTCATATAAGTCAGGTGATGGATGATAAAGCTGTATATGATGAAGCAACTAGAAGAATTGTCAGCGAGGATGGAAAGAGATTCTTTGAGGTAGGAGATCTAGTAAGAGGAAGGATCACATCTGTATCAATACCTCCCGGGAGAGAGGGAGAGATCAGAGTAGCGATGACCATGAGACAGAGTGGTTTAGGAAAGATAATGAAGTGATGTAAATTGAGTAGGAAAAGTTCTTCATCAAGAGGTCTTAAGGCTTGTAGAAGTTGTAAGGCTTTGGTAGAGCTTAGCGTAGATAAATGCCCTGTATGCGGATCTACCGATTTTACTGAGGAGTGGTCTGGCATAATTATAATATTTGATCCTGAGAGATCCAGGGTCGCATCAATGTTAGGTATCAAGAAGCCTGGAAGATACGCTATTAAACTTGGTGGAAGATATTAATCTTTTGATCTGATCTTTTTCAAATATAAGCTTGCATCACGCGCTTATTAAGAATTAGTGAATATATTATTCATTGGAGTCGAAGATGATGAAAGCCTACTATATACAGCCTGTCTCGAGAAACACTGTGCTAGGTATGAAGATAAGATCTGTGATCTACAGTGGGAAGACTAGATATCAAGAGGTTGAGATAATAGACTTCGAGGACTATGGCGTCGGACTTGTCCTGGACGGATTCGTTCAATCAACTCAAGTTGATGAACATATATATCACGAATCCCTGGTTCACCCAGCAATGATCCTAAACTCGAGAGCGGAGGATGTTCTTATAATTGGAGGAGGTGAGGGAGCCACTCTTAGAGAAGTTCTCAAACATAATACTGTGAGAAAAGCTGTGATGGTAGATATAGATGGCGAGCTTGTTGAGCTAGCTAAAAAATTTCTAGGCTTCATGCATCAAGGAGCTTTCTACGATCCAAGAGCTGAGATAGTTATCCAAGATGGATCAGAATATGTGAGAAAGACACCTGATAAGCAATTCGATGTTATAATAATAGATCTCACAGATCCTTACGAACCATCAGGTCTCGCACGAAAGCTTTACAGTGAAGAATTCTACCGAGATATTAAGAGAATATCGAGAGAAGATAGTGTGATAGTCACCCAAGCCGGTAATGCTTTCTATTACCCAAGAGAATATGAGGACATAGTAGCTAGTCTTAGAAAAATCTTTAGATATGTAGGAGAATACGAGTCTTGGATACCCTCATTCGGCTACGCCGTTAGCTATATTATAGCTTCTGACACAATAGATCCGATGAAATTCTCTGAAGAGGAGTTCGACAGAAGACTAAAGAGAAGAGGTGTATCAACCAGATATATCAATGGTGTGATCTTCAGATCTCTGATTTTGAAAGGTGTTTCTCGCAAGCTCTGATCTTTCTTAGGATTACAATTTTGATCTATTATCAGTAATATTAGAATATCGAGGATCTATTTTATTCTACGTGGTAAAATTTATTCGTATGCGAAAATACTCTCTTAATTCTATCAGCATATTTTAAATTATCATGCAGAAATCATATATTAGATCTATAGTCCTAGGAAGTCTTCAGGTCTAGGAGGTTCTGGTTTCAATCCTTTCCTAGTTCTTATGCTAGCGACTAGTTCGGCTAACATGTTGTCTGGTACTGGCGACCATCTGCTGAACTCAGTCCCCCAGAGAGCTCTACCCGCTGTAGCTCCTCTGAGCTGTTGTGTAAGGTCCATGCTCTCTGCTATTGGTATCTCAGCTATTATTCTGATCCAGTTTCCATAGAGTTCTGTCACCTCGAGAATTCTACCTCTCTTCCTACTTATAATAGCTGTGACTTCTCCCATGTAATCTAGAGGGATCTTTATATCTACTTTTTGTATAGGCTCTAGAAGTGTTGGTTTTGAGAGAAGCATGCCAGCGTATATGGGGTTTCTAGTAGCAGGATAAAGCTGCGCAGGTCCTCTGTGAGCTGGATCTTCGTGTATTACTGCGTCATGTAAAATCACCTTGACACCTCTCACAGGCTCCATAGCTAGAGGACCTTCTCTCATTGCAAGTCTGAAGCCTTGAATTATAGTGTCTCTTACTTCTCTGAGATATTGAATTCCCGTAGTTCTGTCAACCATCACATTAATATTCTCATCTATAGCCCAAATTCTTCTCGCTTCATCATAATCCCATCCAGCTTTGTCTCTGAGAATCTTAGCTCTCTCTCTAGGATCCTGATCTTCTGAGATCTCTCCTGTAGCAATTAATCTTATAGTTTCTTCATTTAAAGGCTCAACACTTATATAAAGCTTATTATGCTTGTTAGGAGACTTACCTTCAAGAACTTGTGAAGAAGATCTCACAGTCTCTCTATATATGATCAGAGGTGTTGAAGTTTTAACTTCAACACCAAAATTCTCTTTTAGCAGTGTGAGTGCAACCTCTAGATGAACCTGCCCCATTCCCGAGAGCAGATACTCACCGGATTCTTCATTAATCCTGAGCACTAAATTAGGATCTTCTATGATCAGCTTCTTCAAAGCTTCAACCATTTTAGTCAGTTCTCCAGGACTTTTAGGCTCGACAGCAATGGTTACGACAGGCTCAGAAATATAAGAGATCTTCTCGAATGGAACCATGCTATCTTTAAGAGAAACTTCAACAGCAGTCTCACCAGACCTAGCCTTATCAAGACCGAGTACAGCTGCTATATTTCCAGCATATATTCTATCGACAGGTTCTCTGAATGGGCCCATATAAAGACTTGTTTGGAGAATTCTCTGAGAAGTTTTCGCATTAATAAGATAAACCTCTCTACCTTCTTCGACGTATCCTGATAGAATTCTTCCAGTAGCTACAAGTCCTGCGTGAGGGTCATGTCTCATATCGTTTATAATATAAACTAGAGGGCCTTCGGGATCCGCGTTCATCATAGCTCTACCAATCTCACTATCGATAGAGCCTTTCCAGATCTTGGGTATTCTATACTTCTGAGCTTCTCTTGGATTTGGAATGTGTTTGATAACCATCTCTAGAAGTGCTTCATGCAATGGTATTTTCTTCTGAAGATCCTCAACAGCTTCCCTACCCTTCTCATATGCTGAGATAATATCACTTATCTTAACCCCCTTCCTCTGGGAGTAGGGTATTGTGACGCCTATCTTATCTTTAGCGGATCCAAATGCTACATGACCTTTAACAGGATCGATCTTCCACTTCTCCTTATACTCAGGCTCTCCATAGACATCTATAAGATTATTTATCTCTTTAATAATCTGAACGAATCTATCCTGAATCTCTTTAGGAGACATTCTAAGCTCTCTGATCAATCTATCTATCTTGTTTATGAATAGAAGCGGTCTCACCCTCTCCTCGAGAGCTTGCCTAAGAACCGTCTCAGTTTGCGTCATAACACCTTCTACAGCATCTACAACTACTATAGCTCCGTCAAGAACTCTTAAACTTCTAGAAACCTTACCACTAAAATCAACATGACCCGGAGTATCTATTAGATTAATCACATATGGTTTTCCCTCAAACTCATAGTAAAGACTTATGTTAGCAGCCTTAACTGTTATACCTCTCTGCTGTTCTACATTGAGATAATCTAGAGCTAGAATCTCTCCAGCAAGTTTTTCAGATATTATACCTGCTGCTGCTAGTAGTGTGTCTGTCAATGTTGTCTTCCCATGATCCACATGGGCTATTATACCTATGTTCCTAATCTGATCTATGTTTCTCATTATCTTAAGGATCTGCTCTACAGTCTTGTATCTGACCACACTTCACACCAAGTATACTGCTCTTATATAACCTATAACTTTATTCTTCTAGTAGCATAGTATAGATTGTATGAGGATGGATAAAGAGATGATACCCCTAGAATCTGTTCTAGGATTCTTATTAATCATGCTAGGGGTTCTGATTCTTCTGATAGGTCTTCTACTATACTTCTCTCCGGAGATTCGCAGAATTCTCGAGATCATTCCTGAGAATATAAAACCTCTCATATATATTTCTATAAAAGCCGGTTCGATAGATATTATAATATCTCCAGCTCTGATAATCTTATTCCTCCTAATCTATATAGCTATCATATTAAGAGGTGTTTGAGAATAGAGAAATCCGAAAGATCTAGGATCTTAGAATATTTATATAGAGCTTTTGATGAGAGACCTGCTATAGTATGCAAGATTCGTAGAGTTCTAACAATCATTCTATCACTAGAGATCTCATATCTTATTCGAAAAAGATACGACAAGATCTACATATCAGATCTATGGGGTGTTCTCGGCAGTGGTTTTGAAAGTCCATATGTAGAAGATAAAGATCTTGAGAAAGTGATCCTAGGAATCGGAAGCCCTATGATTCTGATCACTACTAGAGAGAAATTAATGAAAAGAGGATCAATAGAACTCGAGAGTGTAATAAGTTTATATAGCGATGGAGGAGCCTCTATTATTAGAGCCTTAGGTTTTAAACCTATTCTAAGTATTAGAAGTAGTCTTAAAAGTCAACACTATGTAATACAGGATCTATATAGAAATGAGATCATTCTATTCAGAATAACAGAGAAAGGATTGATTCAAGATATTTATCTATCTCAGAAAATCTCCATGGCGTTGAACATTCTATCGGAGGCTTTCAGAGAATATGGAGCTTATAAACTTAGCGACGCTGTAAGAATTCTTATGAGAAATCTAGGTGTAGACAGGATCGAAGCTCAAAAAATTTTAAAAGATCTCTATGAGAGAGGAATCATAGGAATTGAAAGAGGAGGAATCATTGTCTTCCACATATTACCTCAAGAGGATACATAGATTCAGACTACCAATTTATGGAAAAGAAATCTAGGAATCTTCAGAACAGCTTCTCCAAGCTGTATGATATAGTCCTCGCCAAGATCTTTTATAAGTTCCTCGCTGTCGACAAACCTGTTAAGGGACACCCCTCCTGTATTAACAAGATCCCTGATCTTATCCATCAGATCTTTTCTACTCCTCTTTCTATAGCCGTAAAGCCTTCCTTCTCTAATCCAGAAACCTTCACCGAATGCAATCCTTTTTCTAATGAAATTAGAACTCTCCTCATTATCAGCGTAAGGTCCCTCAACAACTCTTAGTATATAATCCTTGAAACAATACTCCAGAGGTAATTCAACAAATAGAATAGGATTATCTCTCTCATTCCAGAGCACATCAATATAATGAGGCTCGTATCCCTCACCATTGAGTGTATTGAAACATCTTCTCTTTATCCTAAGTAGCTGACCCCATATATTATCAGGAGAATCTTTATGAAGAAGTTTTAATTCTGCAACTATTGTACATCTCTCCTTGAGAACTCTCTTTATAATATCCGGGGGTATGCTAGATGGATAGAAGAAATACTCAGAAGGTTCTTCTAGAAAGAGTTTTGAAGCCAGAATAAATCTCGCCAATGTATCTCTTCTAACAGCTGCAGCTGCATTTCTCCTAGGATCCACAGGATCTGGATATATAAGGGCTGCGTCAGGGAAGAGCTTTTTAAGAATTCTTGGATCCTCGGATTCTTCTAGAGAGAGAACAACTCTACCTCTCCATCTAGATGCATTCTCTAGAACAGATAGAAAACTCTTGAATCTAGCTATTAGAAGCTCCGCAAGATATCCTGAGAAACCTCCTACTCTAACCTCAGCTCCGTAAACTCCTACACCTTTCATAAATCTCTTAAGAAGTCTTACCTCATCTCTCATCTTCTCATCAAAGATCTTTTTTATAAGTTCTGTATGAAAAGGAGTACGATCTACTGCAGTCACACTCATCCTGGGATCACTAATTCTAAGTCCTGGAACTATATCAGCTTCAAAACCTTCAGAAAATTTCACTCTAAGATAAGGATGTTCTGCGTATCTCTCTTCTGGATTGTATCTCTCAAGAGCTTTTCCAGCTCTTCTTATAAACTCTTTCCTAATCCACTCTTTGCCGAGCTCGCTAGGGATCAAAACAAATATATCTAGATCCAGTTCTCCTGATATTGCAGTACCTTTCTCAACAGATCCATGAAGCTGAATAGAGGCATTAACATCTCTAAAGTAAGGTTCTAACTCTTTCTTCAACTCCTCGAAAATTTCTCTAGCTCTCATTATCTCTCTCTCTGAAGGTCTTAGCCTTCTCAAAACACTCTCGAGAATACTCTCAATAGAGGTAAAGGCTTGACACCACCTAAGAAAGCTCTACAAAGTGTATATTAGAATATATAGGGCCTCGAGGTGTTAGAGTGCTCTTCTTAAGATAGATCTTTGAAACTTCTGAGAATCCGAAATCTTCTGAAGCATAAGATATGAGTGTTTGTACTGCTTTTTGAGGGATCGAGTCTTTAACTCTTGCAATAGTTATATGAGGTAGAAACTCGTGCTGATCCTCGTGAACTCTGAGTCCTCTCAGATTTAAATCAATATACCCTCTGATCTCCCTCAGATTTTCAAAACCCTCTTCAATCCCAACCCATAAAACTCTAGGCCTGCTAATACTTGGAAAACCACCCACGCCTTTGATATGAATATTAAATCTCTTCAACGAAGCAAGCTTATCAATTATCTTCTTCACCATATCTAAAGTAGTTCTATCTATAGATCCTAGGAATCTTATTGTTATATGGATATTCTCATCTTCAACGGGTTTTAGGCTTGCACCTGATAATTCTGAGATCATATTCTTAAACTTGATGATCCTTTTTAAAACTTCTCCATTCTCAATCTCAACAGCTATAAAGGATCTGATTTCTTCACTCATAATCTCTCAGATTAAACATAATATTATGCCTCCTAAAATAGATATAGGTGAAGATGAATTCAAAAGATCTTCTAATCAGAATAAAAGAAAAATGCTCTGAAGAACCCTCAGGCGAGTGCTTGGGATATATAGATGAGTTTCTAGATACAGTAAGCTCAGAGATTAGAGAGAAAAGAAGAGGATCTGATAAGAAAAGATATGAATGGATCGAGAAGATCATTTTAAGAGGACTCCCTGATGGGAGAAAGAGATTCATACTTAAGGTTTTAACACCTTACCTAGTCAACGTACTCTCTCTAGGCGATGAAGACGCCTTGAATAGAATTCATGAGTTTATAGAGAACTCTTGTAGAAATCACGGGAATTGTGAGAAGATCTATGATTCATGGTTAAAAGGAGACATCAGAAGAGTTAGATCTAAGAAACTCAAACCTGCTAAATACGAGAACCTTGATGAAGATTTGAAAGATCTAATAGAAAAGGTGATCTCATCTTGAGTAAGAAGAACCTTATGCCCACCCTCTTCCAACCTAACATCTTCTCTCATCGAAACTCTTAAGATAATCTATATTAGCTTTCTCACTGGGATCTATCTCTCTGGTTTCAAGCCATGCTTCTATAATCTCTCTCCCCACCTCAGGAGATGTCAACCTTCCGCTTAGAGCGAGAACATTCGCATCATTCCACATTCTCGCACCTCTAGCACTATGTGAATCGAATACTAGAGCAGCTCTAACTCCTTTAACCTTATTAGCGGCGATCGAAACACCCGTGCCTGTGTAGCATATCACGATGCCAAAATCTACCTCTCCTCTTGAGACCATCTCTCCTATCTCGAACCCTACTTGAGGCCATGGCTCTGGTTTTCCTGTTTTCAGAGATCCTACTGTAATTACCTCAAAACCTTTCTTAGAGAGATAGTCCTTGAGGAATAAGGCTACTGGATATAAATCATCGGATCCTATAGCTATTTTCAGAAACTCTCACCCCTTATAGTTATCTTTTCTAAGATTAAACATATGTTTCGATCCTCACATTAAAACGAGCTTATAAACCCTGATGCAGAGGTATCTGAGGAGATTGAGAATGTCATTGCAACCTCCATCAGTAAATACAGTGCTAGTGGGTAAGAAGCCTGTGATGAACTATGTACTTGCAATTCTACAGATGAACAGCCAAGGACTTACGTCGATCATTATAAAAGCTAGAGGAAGAGCTATTAAAAAAGCCGTTGACGCGGTAGAAATTCTCAGGCAGAGATTTCTAAGAGATAGAATAGAAATCAAGAAAATTGAAATAGGAAGCGACCAAGTTAAAACCCAGGATGGAAGAATTGTGAGAGTCTCTACAATAGAGATCCATATAGAGATAAAGAGCTAGTCTTGAGATGGATAAGCTTATGACGAGCCAAAGAGAATCTTTAAAAAGCTTTAAGATAGATGAGAGAAGTATCGTATTCATTCATTCTGAGAAGAATAACGAGCTTCTAAAAAGGCTAGAGATAGAAGCTAGGATAGAACACGTAGGCCAGGGAACTCCCTCAAGACAGAGTGTTAAAGAGATTCTATCGAAGATCTATAATGTTAATAAGGATCTCATAGTCATTAGAAGAATAGATACATCATATGGTAGAGGAAGCTCTAAAATATTAGCGAGGATATATAGAGATCCTGATACTCTTAAGAAATACGAGCCAGAACACCTGCTAATAAGAGAAAATCCGGAGAAGAAGAGCAAAGAAAAAGAAAAGAAGTAGGTGAGATAACATGCCTAAGAGCAAAAGATTCAGATCCTCATTATATATAATTACAGAGAGCGGCATAAAACTGAAGAATAGGATCTGCAAGAGATGCGGATCTGTTATGGGATACTATAAGGATTCAGGCGGAGAGAGATGGTACTGCGGTAAATGCCATTATACAGAACCTGTGAGAAGATAAGAGAAATAAGCTTTTCTGGAGTAAATTCATAGTGGTGATTTTATGAAGAGTATGAAAGGTAAGAGCATTATATCAGCACTTGATCTGGATTTAGAGGAGCTCTACATGATATTCGATACCACATCGATAATGAAATCCCGCTACTACTCAGGTGAAAAAATCATAAACATCCTACCAGGAAGAGTTCTTGGAATGATATTTCAGAAACCCAGCACGAGAACTAGAGTAAGCTTTGAAGTAGCTATAAAACAACTAGGAGGCGATTCCATATACATGTCATGGAACGAGTTGCAGTTGGGAAGAGGAGAGAGCGTAGCTGACACAGCCCGTGTACTTGGAAGATATCTTGACGGTATTGTTGCCAGAGTTTATAAGCAGAGTGTGCTGGAGGAAATGGCTAGATACTCTGGAATCCCTATTATAAATGGATTAAGCGATGAAGAACATCCTGTGCAAGCAGTGTCAGATTTCTACACGATCTACGAGAAATTCAAAAGATTCAAAGGTCTTAAGATAGCATTCGTAGGCGATGGAGGTGATAATGTTCTTAACAGTCTTCTAGCAATAGGCTCTAAGCTTGGAGTAGATTTTTGGATTGCAACCCCACCAGGTTATCAACCTGCGAAGTATATACTGGATAAGGCGTATGAATTTGCTGAGATATCTGGAGGGAGTATAAATATTACAGAGGATCCTAGAAAAGCTGTGAGTAATGCTGATGTAGTGTATACAGATGTATGGGTTTCAATGGGTCAAGAAGGTGAGAGAGAGAAGAGGCTAAGAGATCTAGAGCCTTATAGAGTTGATCAGAAGCTTATGAGTCTTGCCAAGAGTACTGCAGTATTCATGCACTGCCTGCCAGCACATAGAGGAGAAGAGGTAGTTGACGAAGTTATAGACGGACCTCAGAGTATTGTATGGGATCAAGCTGAAAACAGATTACACACACAGAAAGCCATACTAGCTCTTGTAATAAGGTGAAACAATCAAGAGATCTAAGTATCAGATCTCTTTATTTATTTGAAGATGATTTTCTTCTTCTAGATTTTCTCTTAGACCTCTTACTTTTACTAGTTTTTGTAGAGGATCTTTCGCCTCTGGATTTTCTCTTAGAAACTTCTGCTTCTATCTCTTTCTCAGGTATAAAAATTCTTGTTCCCACTTCTGTATTTAATATAATCAGCCCTCTCTCACATCTTTCATCTTTGATCTTCAGATCTCCTGTAAATATGTAATATTCTTCTTTCTCAGAGAGCTTGATCCACTTGATATTCTCATCTGCCACATTCATACTATGCAGAAAATTCTTGGAAATAGTGCTATCGCATAAGAAACCGATCGCGTATACTCTAAGCGGTATCTCTGTGAATCGGAGCCTTGTAGTATTACTATTATTTCTATACATATATCTCACGGTTATACCTCCTCTTCTAAGAATCAACAGAGCATAATCATAGATCTTGTTAAGATTCTTTACTAGATCCTGGATGATTTTCCCGGTATCAATAATATTCTCTGTTTCATCTAAAGTTTTTATCTCCAGATCTTTTACTACTTCTACTACCTGAAGAAGATCTATGTCTAGTACCTCATGCGAATAAGAGATCCTCCTGAGAAGTATCAGATCCGCCTTAGAGAATTTCTGAGATATAGATATCCAGCCTCCAACTATTTTTTATATCCGATCTTTCTCAAGAAATTCCTCCTCTCACTCACATCCTCATCCTTCTCAACACCTAAAGGTGTGAAACCATCTACAACTCCTATAACGCCTCTACCCTGATCTGTTTCTGCTACTATTACTTGAAGAGGATTTGCTGTAGCAGCATATATTCTCACGATCTCCTGAACATCTTTGAGTCTATTCAACACATTTATAGGCCATGCATTTCTAATATATATCACAAAGAAGTGTCCTGCTCCTACTTTCAGAGCTGTATCACTAGCCAGTTTTATAAGTTCCTCATCGTTTCCATCTATTCTCACGAGTCTCTTACCACTTGCTTCATTGAATGCGATTCCAAATTTTATTCCAGGTACGGATGTTACAAGAGCTTCGTATATATCTTCTACTGTTTTTATGAAATGAGAATGTCCTATGATAACGTTGGTGTTTTCGGGTATAGGTATTTGAATAACTTCGAACCTTTTGATCTCAGGCATCTCAACCCCTATAACAATTCTGCTACGTCCTCTATAATTTTTCTCTTGATCTCTCTATTGTCGGTCAGAGATGCTATCTGAAGTTTTATAAGACTTCTGAGAAGATTCTTTATCTCCTCCATAGATTGAACCAGATCCTCTATAGATCTAGAGATCCTTGAACTCCTCTCATTGATCTGAGCTAGTTCTCCTAATTGATGCTCTAAAACATGTACTAGAGCATTAATGAGATCTTCTGAAGATACTCCTCTCACCTCCGCATGAGCATGTTCGTGATGCTCTTCGACTTCATGCTCGTGAGAATGCTCATGAACATGATCCTCAGCTTCTCTCTCTTGCACCTCTCTCACGATATCCTGCATATCCCTATCATCTTTCGGGAGTTTTCTAATCCTAAAGCTCATCTAAACCCCTCTGCAACTAAATAATGGCTTAGCCAGATAAAAAGAACTCTCTAATGCTTCTATACTCTAATAAGGGTTCAGCTCTGACGCAGGTTTATAGTTGATTTTATAGCCTCACCCCTGCTCCCCTGTACCCGCTCAAATTTTCATCGGTATCTTAAGAATAAGTTGATGCACGTGATAAAATCTCTATCACCTGTGAAACCGTGTTTAGTGTATTGTAGTATTCTACCGCTATTATCTTTTAATCTGCCTCCACATCTCGGGCAAGCTGATGATATGTTCATTGAAGTTAATATAGCTAACCATCAGTCTTCTCTCAAGAGCTTCACAGCTGATTATAAGCTTTATCTTTATATAGAATCATAGTTATAGCTTTCTATTGAAATACCCGCTGAAAAGAGATAAGAAGAAGATAGAATATCTCCACTAAAAATAAGGTACACATGACAATCAAGAAGAATAACATAAAGCAATATAAACCAAAACAGTTAAACTAAACTTGCAAAGTAGTATGCCGCCGGCGGGATTCGAACCCGCGACCCCCGGATCTCTCAGGTCTAGCCGTATGAGTCCGGTGCTCTACCAGCTGAGCTACGGCGGCACCATAATCTAATTGTGCAGTAGAGTTTTTAAGGTTATAGATGTAGTATGAGGTGTCTTGGATAAGTCTTTAAGGTGGTGTTTTAATCTGTTTGCTGGAGATTTAAATCTAAAGCTTTTTCTATAGGTATATAGAGTTTAATTTTCTTAGAAGAGGAATGGGTTAGAACTTATTTATAACTTTCTTAATGTTACTTATCTATTGGTGAACCTTATTGATAGCTATCATAGGAGCTGGTAGGGTTGGTACGTCAGCCGCTCTCTATATAACTTATGAAGAACTGGACGATGTTGTCATGATAGATGTAGTTCCTGGGAGAGCTCAAGGAGAGGCTTTAGATCTGTCTCATGCTCTATCTATATTGGGTAAGAGTGTGAGAGTTTATGGATCCACAGATTTTAAGGATATAAGTGGTTCGGATATAGTGCTGGTGACGGCAGGTTTCCCCAGAGGTCCTGGAATGACTCGAGAACAGCTTGTAGAGAAGAATGCTGAGGTTGTTAGAGATATTGCTAAGAAGGTTGCTGAGTATGCTCCTAAAGCTTCTGTTATTCTAACGACCAATCCTCTTGATGCAATGGTGTATGTATTCTATAAGTCTAGCAAGCTTCCCAGAAACCAGGTCATGGGATTTAGCGGTGTACTAGATTCTGGTAGGATGAGGTATTATATATCAACAAGACTTGGTATAGCTCCATCAAGTATTGAAGCTATGGTGATAGGTCAGCATGGAGAGAAAATGCTTCCACTACCTAGATATAGCTTTATATCTGGAGCTCCTCTTGGAAGGTTTCTAAGTGCTCCAGAGATTCAGCAGGTTGTAAGTGAAACCATAAAAGCAGGGGCTAGAATCATAGAGTTAAGAGGCTATAGCTCATCTTATGCACCGGGAGCAGGTCTCATGCTGATGGCGAAAGCTATTAAAAAAGATGAGAAGAAGATCTTTCTTACAAGTGTATGTCTAGAAGGAGAGTACGGTTTAAAAGATGTCTGCGTTAACGTGCCAGCGGTTCTAGGTAGAAGAGGTGTTGAGAAGATTATAGAGATAGAACTAGATCCTGAGGAGAAGAGGTTATTCGAGGAGTCTGTTAAAGCTATTAGAGACAATGTAGCTCAGGTTCCCGCTAAATATCTCGAGTAGTGATCTCATAGTTCTTATCCAGAGATTTTTTAACACGCCATTTTAGGATTAAATAACCCTCTTTCTTAATATGTCTCGGGATTCTAATTAATGAATGTCATAATACTTGCCGGCGGCTTCGCTACAAGACTTAGACCTCTTACAATTACTAAGCCGAAACCTCTCTTACCTATTCTTGATAAACCTCTTCTCGACTGGGCTTATGATAATATGGTTAATAATAATGTATCAAGGATTATCCTCTCGCTATACAATATGGCAGATCTTATAATGAGTCATGTGAGGAATAGCTGGGTTAAGAATGATATTAAGGTTGAATATGTAATCGAGGAAAAACCTTCAGGGGATGGAGGAGCTCTAGCATACACTATTAAAAATCTTGGAAACAGCTTGAGCTATCCGGTTATAATATCTTATGGAGATCTCTTCACGACAGCTTCTTATAAAGAGTTATACGATTTCCACCTAAGAAGAGGAGGTCTGATGACTATAGCAGGTACTAGAGTTTCTGATGTGAGCAGATATGGTTTTCTAGAGGTTTCTGAGAAGGGTGTTCTGAAGAGGATTATTGAGAAGCCTAGAGAGCTTACAGGCGTGGCTGGCCTGGTTAATGCGGGTATTTATGTGATCTCTGAAGAGGCTTCTGCTATTATTGAGAGAATAAGTAGCGAGGGATTTGGTAAGGTTAGCATAGCTAAAGACATTCTACCTAGAATCATTAGTGCGGGAGACGTCTATGTTTACATATATGAGGGTATTTGGAGTGATATAGGAACTCCTAGAGATTATTACAGGGCAAATCTAATGGCTCTAAAAATTCTATCCGGAGGAGGATCTTATATAGATCCTACTGCCAGGATCAGCTCTAGAGCTATAGTACAGGATCCTGTGTATATAGGTAGAAACGTCGTTATAAAAGATAACGCTGTTGTAGGGAGAAACACTATTGTAATGTCTGACTCAGAGATAAGAGAAGGAGCCTATGTAGAGGAGTCCATGATAATGAGAAAAAGCATTATAGATGAGCATAGTATTATTAGAGGATCTATAGTAGGTGAGGATAGTTATATAGGTAGATGGGTTAGAATATATGAGGAAAGCGTGCTGGGAAGTTCTGTATATGTGAGAGAACTCTCATGCCTGCCACCAAAAACAATGGTGCTACCATATAAAGAGATATCAGAAGACCTCTGTCTACGAAAAATTAAATACACCAAACCTGAAGAGGATCCAGGTTTTATAGTGCTATAGAGATTATTTTCGGCAATCCCTCTACTAAAGATCATTATAGGCTTAGAAGAAGTATTCTCCCTCGAAATCTATCATTATGGGTGCTTACATGGGTGTTAAGGTTGTGACTGTTAAAATGAAAGAAGATCTTTTGAATCAACTGGATAGATATGCTCTCCAGATGGGGATGAACAGATCAGAGGTTATAAGAAGTGCTCTGAAAATAATGCTGAATAATGGTTTTGAAAAGAAAGATAGTGATAAGAGTAGGATCATGAATATGAGTAATAACGAAAGTAATGAAGGATTTAGAAGAAGATATATTTCTATAACAATATAGCAACTCAACTTATAGTTAATCGTATATTACCTGCATCTTGGTATAGCTTCCTGGATCTTTGATAGGATCTCTCTTAATACTCTGTCTCTATCTCTGACAATCCTACTACTAATCTGAGCCCCAGCAATGTACACATGCCCTCCTCCTCCAAGTCTTCTAGCGATAGATGAGCAGTCTATAAGGTTGTTTTTTCTCGAGATTGTTATCGAACCATTTGAATATATTGTGAAAGCTATGTCATACTCTATCCCTACTCCGATTCTTTCTAAGAGTATCTTCGATGAGAGAATAGGATCTGAGAATATGAATAAGATCTTGCATCCTTTAATCTCCGTCTGAAAAAGATTTTCTCTGGCTTTCTCCAAAGCTCTAGCCTTGTATCTAATAGCACTCTCCCATGTGAAATCCATTGAAGAATCCCAGATAATACCTCTCGAGAATTTTCTCACTATCTTCAGAAGCTTACTCTTTCTCTTCATTATATAAACTATGTATCTTATGAGATCTGTGAGAGGTTCTGTAAGAGGATTCTTAAATAATCCATAGTCAGAATCTCTTGAGAGTTCCGATAGAATTTCCACGACCTCATCATGTACTCCGAGAAATCTTGCTACAAGCTCTGTAGATGTATGCTCTCTATCTCCGTAGGTTTTTACATAGCCTAGTTTCTCTGCTAGTCTTAAGCTCTCCTCATCCCACACATGATGATCTATCCAGTAGACTTTTTTCTCAGAACATTCTTCCAACCCTTTATCAAGCTTCTCCAGCATCCAAGGCTTTAGATTGAGATCCGAGATAAACAACTCTAGATTCTTATAAGATCTGCAGAGATCATGGACTTTTCTAACAGCATGAACCCATTTCATCTTGTGATAGTTTGTTAGTATAATAGAAGACTCTCTATAGAATCTCAGTAGAAGAGTAGCTGAAGCCAGACCATCTATATCCTCTTCATGAGATATCACAGCCACAGTATTTTTTCTCGATCTCATAGGAGAAGCCTCTTACTATCTTTTATCCTATTAGACTCTTATTTACTTTTTCAAGGCGGAATCTATGAATCTTAGGAAAAGGATCTGGTATGAGAATCTTCACTCTAAACAGTATTGGAATAGCATGTTAAAACTGGTATTATCAAATAACAACTACAACAGTTAGATTATGTATGTCTTCGAGCTGAGATCCTCCTGTATAACAGGAATAGAATAACTACTACAATGACTGAAGCTATTAACAGAGTTCTTATGAGAGATTCTTGATCTGATATTCTCTGAGTTGTGATCTGTGTAGGCTGCGATGTGATTGTTGTATTAATTGTTTGTGTAGATGTTATCTCATATGATGTAGAAGGACTTAGAATTCCTAATGCTCTTTCAAGTATTATGTACCAGAAGGTGTTCATTATAGCTAGTTCATAGTAGTATATTGAACTGCTAGGATCTGAACCTTGAATGCTATCTCCTCTCATTATATAGAGAGATGGTAGAGATATATCACCACCTTTTGAAAGCAGATCTCCTAAGTATCTTAATGCGAGGTCTCTTACTATGATTGATGTATCTGTTATATTAGTTGTAAAGAGCTGGTGCATGATGGCTGTACTCAAAGCTGATGCCTGGATCGATATAGAGTTTGCCATGATAAGATCTCCGGAACCTATGAATCTATATATATCATAGATCATCTGCTGAATGTTTGATAGAGAAGAGCTGAAAACACCTAGCGATGAGAGATAGGTAAATGTTGTCTGAAGGAAGTTAGCAAGAGTGAGAGAAGATCTCTCTAATGATGTGAGGCTTATCATATCTCCTGAAGGATGAAGACTCTGATATAAAGAGACCCAATCATAGATACTATTTATTCTCCAAAGACTGTATACAGCTCTATAAAGTGTGTCTATTGTTAGAATACTTGAACCGGGCTTAGGTAGCGATGACGCTGTCACGTTTGCATCATAAACCCTATAAGCTATTTCATTTAGCAGCGTGAGTTCTGAGAGATACACAAATCCTCTGGATTTTACTCTATCTATCAGAGATTTATATAGATTCTCTGCAGCGCTCATGTTACCCATTACATACTTATACAGATCTTCATAGAGTGAAGGATTGTTATTCACTCGATCAGCCCATACAATGAGGTCTAGCATAATACCTGCCGAGAAGTAGTCAGATGCTGCTGAGTAGTAGTCTCCTAATGCAAACTCACGCTCAGCTCTACTTATAGAGGTGAGAGCAGATGAATAGTAGCTTGACAAAACGCTTCTAAGAAGATTCGGCATGCTATTTATAGAAGCATTAGCCTCGGCAAGAAGATCTCTGACTTTTACGCTGAGATTAGAAGCCCACTCTCTTATAAAATCTCTAATTCCAAGATCTAGAGATGGTTGAGCTGGTGATGGAATAGATATATTTAAGCCGAATACCTGCGCAGCTTGATATATATCTCTCACTTCAACAACCTTAATGCCTATGTTCATACCCTCACTTATGACATTAACCTGTCTACCAGTGTTAAGATCTGTTGAGACAGCTTGGCCGTATGGTATTAACATAATACTCGCATTAACACTTTTAGCAGCCTGAAGCTTCTCTGGAATTCCTCCTACAGGTCCTATACTCCCGTCAGGCATTATCATCCCTGTCATTACCACGTCTCTCGGGATGCTCTGGTTGAGAAGTAGTGAGAGTACTGCTATACTCATGAAAGCACTAGCTGAAGGCCCTCCTACCACCGGGGTATCTGAAGCAATTCTAACCAAGATATCATATTTCTCTAGACTTACTCCTGAGAGATATGATGCTATGAGAGCTCCTATGCTCAGAGATGATTGCATATCAATTTGAGATGCAGGAGTTATTGATATATATATAGATCCATTTCCAGGGATCATCGATATGTAAGCCTCGGTAGCCACACCATAATATCTTCCACTACTAGGATCCTGGGCTACCGCTAGTAGGTATATGCTTCTCGAACCTATAGAACAGATAGTGGTAGCAGAGTAGGGCTGAATACTTAGAACGATTAATAAGAGGAGGGTTATAATAGGAATAGTTCTAGCACGGATCCTTACACCCACGAAAGATCCCCCTCATTTTTAACTATCTCCACCTATATAATTAAAACTCACCTTAGGTGAACTTCCTCTAAAGGATTGTTCTACTCAGAAATAGAAAATGAACTCTTGAAAAACCTCCTACGAAAACCAGCAGATTACAAAAAACTTTAATTCCACAGAGAGTTATAATCGAACTATATTGATGAATATCTCATGATGTATAAAGGATCTCTGCTAAAAATCATAGAGATAGGAGCCGGGGGCGGGATTCGAACCCGCGACTAAACGGGTTTCAGGCGGTATTTTTCACAACCACTGCAGCCCGCCGCCTTAGACCGCTCGGCCACCCCGGCCCATATAATAATATTCTTGTGAGAGTATTTTTGCTTTTCATTGCTTAAATCCTCATCATGTAATGTAGCTTATGGTTAGCATGAGCTACTGCTTTAGCAGAAGAATTAAAGGAGTTAGAGTGTATAGTTTTGATGAGATTAGAGAGAGTGTGTTAGAGGCTTTTCTAAGAGGTAGGAGTTCTTCGCGGTATTCTAGAGATTCTCTCGAAAGAGCTAAAGCTAGATATCTCGCTAAGATTAGATCTGCTTATAACAAATTTAGTAGTATGATCTCAGGATGTGCAGATCTTCCTAGAAGTAATGATATACATCCTTTCTACAGAGATCTTATTAATAGCTTCTATGAAGGTAAATATGATGAGATTCTAGAGAAGTGTAGGAGCGTGGCTAGTATATCTAGAAGACTTTATAATATCTATAGAGACTCTATCAGGAGAGCTTCTGCGTCTAATGATATAAGAAGACTTTCTAGAGAGTTTATAGGTAGGATTCTCTCTACTGCTAGGAGGAAGCTTAGAGACATAGATCTTCTGAAAAAGATCTTGATAGAGATCTCTAAAATGCCTTGCATAGAAGAGGAGGTTCTTAAAGTTATATTAAGTGGAATGCCTCAAACAGGTAAGTCAACTCTTCTAAGCTCTCTCTCAAGAGCTAGACCAGAGATCTCTAACTATCCTTTTACAACCAAGAACATAATAGCAGGACATTATATAGATGAAAGCTCTGGGATTAGGATCATGTTCATAGACACTCCAGGACTTCTAGATAGACCTGTAGAGGAGATGAATCAGATAGAACTTAGAGCTGTACACTCTCTAAAACATCTGGCTGATAAAATAGTATTTCTACTGGATCCTAGGAAGAACTTCTACTACACATTAGAACAACAGCTAAGAGTTCTAGATACTGTTAGAGAGATCTCTGGGAAGAGGGATATTATAATATGTATCAACAAGATCGATATAGCTGGCGAGGATGAGATATCTGAAGTTGAGAGGAAGATCTTGGAAAGAGGGTTTTCCAAAGATTTTATACTCAGGATCAGTGCTCTGAAGAAGTTAGGATTAGAAGATCTTATTAGAAGAGTACTAGAGCAACACTAGAGCCGTTCTCCTAAATGCTAGTGTTAGAGGAGAATCTTCTTTTAGTAGGAGTATATACCTCTTGGTGGTATAAAAATATTATGGTAATTTATCTCAATATGGGTAGGAGTATATGGAGTTTGAGGCTAAGTTTAGAGTAGAATCTCTAGAGCGTGTGGAAAGATCTCTAAAAGAACTTGGAGCTATTTTTGAGGAGGAGGTTTTCGAGGAGGATCACTATATAGATCTCTATCCATGTATCAAGCTTAGGGAGAGAGATGAAGCTCTTAGAGTTAGAATCTCTAGAAGTAATAAGACAAGCATGCGGGGGGAGATGACTTATAAAGGACCTAGAGTTAGAAAGGATCTGAAGATTAGAGAAGAACTTACCACAGCTGTTTCAGATCCTTACATAATAATAGAGATCTTTAGAAGACTTGGTTTTAAAGATCATGTTATAAGGAAAATCAGAAGAATCTACAGATTAGGTAATTATAAGATCTTTCTCGACAGAGTAGAAGATATAGGATCTTTCGTAGAGATAGAGGTAGAAGGTATTAGCAAGCCCGAGGAACTCATAGAGCATATCAAAAGATTCAGGTCTATGGTAGGTGTGACAGGAGATTACATAGTTAAATCCTATTTAGAGCTATGGCTTGAGGAGAGAGGCTATGCCTAGAAAGGTTTCAGATATCATAGCTCTGATAACAGACTTCGGCTACAGGGATCCGTATGTGGGTGCTATTAAAGGTGTTATTCTATCTATAAATCCTAACGCGAGAATCATAGATATAACTCATGAAGTAGCAGCATATGATATTGCAGAGGCTTCATATATACTGCTTACAACATATAGAGAATATCCTGAAGGTAGTATCTTTGTTGTTGTAGTAGATCCAGGTGTAGGTTCGAGTAGAAGAGCTATAATGATCGAGAGTAAGAGATACTATTTCATAGGACCTGATAACGGTGTTCTAAGGCCTGCGGCAGAAGATGACGGTGTTGAGAGAGTTATTGAACTAAGTAATAGTAGGTTCTATAGAAAACCTGTTTCAACTACATTCCATGGTAGAGATATATTCGCACCTGTAGCTGCATATCTATCTCTTGGAATAGATCCTCTTGAATTTGGTAGAATAATAGATCTTAAAGATCTTAATGAGAGTAGACTTACAAGATACTGCTCCAGAGAGGGCGAGTGGATTAAGACTAGCGTGATGTATATAGATAGATTTGGAAACATAGTAACAGGATGTAGAGTAAGTGAGGTAGAGGAGATGATAGGAGGTTTTAAGGAATCTCAAGAGTACCAGATCAGGGTCAGAGGCGTAGAGAGTTATAAGGCTGTTTATCAGAAAAGCTTCAGTCTTGCTAAGCCTGGTGAGGTTGTCATATATCCTGGTAGCATGGGGTATATAGAGATCGCGGTGTACATGTCATCATTCTCTAGAAAGACTAATTCTAGAAAAGGAGATGAGATCTGGATAAGAATATAGCTCAGGTGATTCTCTTGACTGTAAGAGGAGTTTTTCCAGGAAGATTCCAGCCATTCCACTACGGGCATCTAGAGATTATTAAGTGGTCTCTAGAGAAAGTTGACGAGCTTATAATAGTGATTGGAACCGCTCAAGAGAGTCATACTATTGTGAATCCTTTCACAGCTGGTGAGAGAATCCTTATGATCAGAGAATCTCTGAAAGAAGAGAAAATAGATCTGAGTAGAATATATATCATACCTCTACCAGATGTTCTAATGAACTCAGCATGGGTTCAATACATGAGAATATTCACACCTCCATTCAACTATGGTATAAGCAGGAATCCTCTCGTTATAAGATTATTCAAGGAGGCTGGATACGAGGTTTTAATTCCTCCAGCATATAAGAGAGATTTCTATTCTTCTACAAAGATCAGAATGCTTATGATAGCAGGAGATAGATCGTGGAGAGATAGAGTTCCTCCTGCAGTATCAAGAATCATAGACGAGATCAAAGGTGTTGAGAGAATTAAAGAGGTATCCGGTGCTGATTAGAAATGATCGAGATAGATGGAAGCTTTGGAGAAGGAGGAGGCCAGATACTCAGATACTCTCTGGCACTGAGTGCTATAGTAGGTGAGAAGATCAGGATCACGAATATAAGAGCTAGAAGAGATAACCCAGGTCTTCAGAGACAGCATATTACAGTTGTTAATGCTCTCAAGACTATAACAAGAGGACATGCGGAGGGGGTTGAGATAGGGTCTACAGAGATTGTTTTCGAACCTTCCGGAATATACGGAGGAGAGTATACTTTCGATATAGGAACCGCCGGATCTGCGACGCTGGTTCTTCAGAGTATTCTACCAGTCCTAGCGTTCGCAGACAAGCCCTCCAAGATCAGAATTAGAGGAGGCACCGATGTTCCTTGGAGTCCTACTTATGATTATTTTAATAGTGTTTTCATAGAGTTCATAAGAAGATTAGGGTATGACGTTTCTCTAAAGATCTTTAGAAGAGGCCACTATCCTAAAGGTGGTGGTGAGGTTATTGCTGAGATTAGAAACTGTCCTAGAGGTTTTGAAAGTATTCAGCTCATAGAAAGAGGAAGAATAATAGAGGTCAGAGGAGTAAGCCATGCTGTAAGACTTCCTAGGCATGTTGCTGAGAGGCAGGCTCAAGCAGCATCTGATAAACTAAGATCTCTTGGAATAGATGCTCCTATAAATATTAGTATAGAAGCATACCCCCCGGATAAAGATCCTCATTTAGGCCCGGGTTCTGGTATAGCTCTATGGGCTGTTACTGAGAAGAGCATACTAGGATCAGATTATCTAGGTGCTAGAGATAGAAGAGCTGAGGAGGTAGGTGAGCGTGCCGCTAGAATTCTCTTCGAAGACCTCTCAACAGGAGCTGCTCTGGATAGACATATGTCTGATATGATAATTCCATATCTTATACTCGCGAAAGGTGTGAGCATGGTGACAGGCTCCATGCTCACACTACACGCATACACCATTATAGAGATCTCGAAGAAGATAATACCGGAAGCACGTATAGAGTATGATGGAAGTCTTAACAAACCATTCAAACTAACAGTAAGAGGTATTGCTAAGATGTTCTAGGAAAATTTTTAAGTAAGCTTATAAAATATGTTACAGGGATCTCAGCCGCACGACAAACCCCGCGCGTGACCGCGGGCGAGTGGGTGTTGGCTGGGTCTTCCCCCGGCATTTCATCTCATTCTATTCTTCTTCTAAGCATTTGATGTGCTAACTCTAATATTATATCTCTCTTAATCTCTCTACCGAGTATTATTTCGAGTTCTCTCACAGCTCTCTGCACAGGATCTTTTTCTCTGACATATCTACCCATGATCCAAATAACTGAATCTAGTCTTATCTGAGGGATCATACTTATACTAGACACTATATCCCATGCTTCTAAAGCTTTCTCCTTCTCTCTAAATATAATCTCTATAGGATTTCCGGGAGCTAGAACCTCTAGAAGTTCTGAGGTGTAGCTTACAGATGCAACCCTCCGATCTACGGGTATTCTAATGCCTTCCATAATAGGATTTCTAATACCACATATCTTGGAGACATAATACAACATTTTTGCTGTAAAAACGATCGTTTTATCATCTGAACTCTGCCTCATAATTTCTGAGAGCCTATCAACAAGCTTCCTCAGATCTCTCATATACTCATCAGCCATTGCATAGAATTCTATATGGAATTCTTCTTCTCGAACTCTTGATAGTCTCCTAAGCTTTTGTTCTCTATTCATAGTATTTCCTCTAGATGTTAGAAGGAATCTCCTCATAGAATCCCAGAGCTTCTCAGGATCTCTTGTATAATGTTTGAAGTTTTCATATCTAGCGAACTCCCACCAATACTCTTCTCCTGTTGAAGATAGGTTATATGAGATTAGAGCGTTTAGAAGAGTAAGAAGTGCTAGAGAATTACAATCGTTGAGAGTCTGATAAAGTGTTTCTAGAGCTCTATACTGAGGATCTCTTATCTCGAATGCTGTTATAATATCTTCTCCATGTCTTCTGAAGAATTCTCCAATTTCATTAGCTCTTTCTCTAGATATTCTTACTCTCATGGACTCCAGAACTCCTCACTGAAACCATTAATTTGATTAGTGTATCTAGCTAATACAAAGAGAAGATCTGAAAGTCTATTCAGTAGAACCAGATATATGTTTTTAATTCTACCATCATGATAGAGTTTTGAAGCAGTTCTCTCAGCTCTTCTACAGACACTTCTAGCAACGTGAATTATTGAAGCAGCTTGGGAACCTGTAGGATATACGAATACAAATCTAGGCTCTCTAATACTCTCCCATAACTCTATGGTTTTTCTCTCTATCATATCAATATCCTCTTTAGATATGAGTGGATTATCAAGTCTATCTACAGGTATTGCTAGATCTCTGCTCATTCTAAATATAAGACTTTGGATCTGTTTCAGAAGATCGTTTATCATACTATTTTTTTCAACACTCCTTGCAAAACCTATGAGAGAGTTCAGCTCATCTAGTTCTCCCAAAAGCTCTATTAGAGGATCCTCTTTGGGGATTTTGACTCCATAGAATATAGATGTGAAACCTTCATCTCCTAAATGAACTTTCTTCATAGATCGCATGCCTCTAGTGTGTTAGATAGAATTCTGTGACATGGTCTCTATAAAGCTTTATAATAGGTGTGTTAACAGGATCCACACCTAATCCCCTGGCTAGATGAGCTGAGATCAAACCTCCTACATATGTTCCTATAATTATTCTACCTGTGTAGCCTAATCCTTCTGGCAGTATTAATCTATCATACTTCAGGCTTTCAGATCTTCTAGATATTTTCTCTATAAAACCTCCTATGAGTTGACTCTCTAGATCTAAGGGATCTTCTATGTAGAGTATGTAAACCTTAGAAGCTTCCAGAGTTTCAACAAAATTATGTCCAGCTTCCGGGAATACTATTCTCTCAGCAAGTATCTTGCTATTCTCAGCAAGTTCTGTAGCGAATCTCTCTACAAGAGGCTGATAGCGATCTGTTGATGCTATCGCTATTCTCATACCACTTTTCAACGCTTCTAAGATTCTAAATGATATCTCTTCTGCTACATGCTCATAGGATTCCATAAATTTCATCGCAGATCTGATCTCTTCATAGATCTTATTAAGATCCACTCCTAAAAGCTCGATCATTTTAAACACAGAGATTAGAAGCATAGGAAACGAAACTCTAGGTAGTAATCCTTTGTCGATCAAGATCATAGGAATACCTCTTTTCAAAGCCTCCTCTCCTAATATGCCTCCACTGGTTACTACGCCTACGCTGGTATTCACAGAGATAATTCTCCTAAAAACTCTTAAAGTCTCTCCAGTGTTTCCAGAATAGCTTACTAGAATAAAGAAAGTCTTATCAGATCTCTCAAGTAAAGATCTAGAGATCTCAGAACTTCTTCTAGAGAAAACTAGAATATCTTTCAATCCGCTTTCCTCAATGATCTTAGAAGCATACTCTCCTACAATACCAGATCCTCCCATTCCAGATATGTATACGATCTCTTTTCCTCTAAACTCTCTTCTATTATACACTTCTTTTGAGAGAGCTTTAGATATTATCTCACTCCACATCCGATACATTTCAACGCTTAAGATATTCACCCAACTAATAATTTCCTCATAGAGATAATATCTTATTCAGCTACTAGAGTGTTATTTTAGAAAGAATCTAATTGGAAGACTTCTCGAACTTTACCGAGTATACTATGCATAGAAACCAGCACTTTATATCATTATCTGAGCCTCCAAAGATCTTCTTTAAAATTCTTAAGAGATCTCCTAATTTGTTCTGTATTATAATACTTGTTCTTATATTCATGTAATCTAGCACGTGCCATGGTGAGTATACTAGTATCAGAAGAGGTAGTATAAGGCTTGTATAAAATAATTCTATGAGATATGCTATAACATTATCGGGCTTGTGAAAATCCAGTACTACAAATTTTCGTGATACTCGGAAGATACTTACAAGAGCCTTGGAAAGATTCTTTACATCTCTCAGCATGAATGATGATACTGCTACATCTATTGAATTCACTCTAAAGGGAAGATACTCGGCATAACCTTGAACTATTTCTATGTAGGGATCGGAAGAATATTTTTTTCTAAGGATTCTCAGATAAGGTGCTAGAGGTTCTAAGAATATGTATATAGGTTTCATATCATACTTTCTCTCAACCATCTCAATCCTATCTCTCAGATAATTATACATAGCACCTGTCCCGGCTCCTATGTCTAAAATCTTCAGTCCTATCACGAAGTTCTTAACATAGGATCTGAAGATTCTCTCAAGTCCTAGAGTTATCACGCTACTCATCATATCATATACTCCTGCGATTCTTTCTAGAGAGTTTACTACTTCAATAAGTTTCTTCTCTGTAGATCCTCTTAAAATTCTCACCATGCTAGAATATGGGGTTATAGGGAAAAATATTTTCTAGTGTTTTGAAATCGTTACATGTATGGTGTGATTCTTGTACGATGTGGTTCTTGAAGGCGTGTATAAGATCTTCGGTAGCAAAACAGCGCTTAATAATATATCGCTGAAGATTCCTAAAGGTTCTATATTTTGCATTGTAGGACCTAATGGAGCTGGCAAGACTACTATGCTGAGAATTATGGCTACTCTGATGAAGCCTAGTAAAGGGTTTGTATATATAAGAGGTAGAAAGATCGATTACGAGGATCTCAATAGTCTTATAGAAGCTAGAAAACTCATAACATACCTTCCCGAAGATTCTGATACCTACTCAAGACTTACAGGATTAGAGTATCTAAGGTTCTTCGCGGAAGTTCACAGCTTGGGAGAAGAGGATCTGGATTTTGGAATATATCTCACGGGATTATCTAGAGATGTTCTAAAGAGAAAGACAGGTACGTATAGCAAGGGGATGAGGAGAAGACTCATGCTTGCAAGAGCTTTGATGGTGAAACCTCAGATCGCCATACTCGACGAGCCTACCTCAGGTCTTGATGTTTTCTCTTCAGTAGGTTTGAGAAAAGTTATCAAGGAATTCTCAGCGGAGCTAGGGAGATCTATAGTATTATCTACACATAATATGTTGGAGGCTGAGGATCTATGTTCTGAGATAGCTCTTATAAATGAAGGAAGGCTGATTTTCAGCGGATCTCCTGAGGAGATTATCAGGAAAACCGGTTCACGGAATCTCGAAGAAGCTTTTGTCAAGCTTGTTGAGGTTGGAGGAGATGTTCAAACCTCTTAAGGCTATATTCTGGAAGGAGTTTTTAGAGCTTGTAAGAGATTATAGAACTCTTCTAGTTCTAACTTTAATGCCTCTCCTCTCTATGCCTTTAATAGGTTTCATGATGGTTTCTCTACAACAGGTTGGAGTACCCGTTGTAGAGATAATTATGCAGGATCAGAGTTATGGGATCTTAAATGGCACTAAGTATACAGCTGATCAGATTCTAAGCTATGTAGAGAATTTTCTCGAACAGAGAGGTATAAAAGTTCTTGTTAACGAAACATCTGGAGCATCAATAGATCTAATGATAGTAATACCTCAAGATTTCACAGCTAATCTAACCTCACTAACTTCACAAGCTTATCTCGTGATATATCAGGTTCCAGGTTCTAGTAATGCTGGTAAAGCTCTTAACGAGGTGTACGCGCTAGTTAGGGATCTCTCTTCAAAATTCTCTGTTCTCAAGATAGAGTATCTAAGTAGCTTGTCAGGTCTTAGCAATGTGGATCCTTTGGCTGTAATAGATCCTGTTTCAGTAAATTTGGCAGGATTCATAGCACCCTCAGGAGCTGGTATAAGTCCTTCTGAAGCTTGGAGGATTTTCGTAGCTAGGATGATAGCATTCTCATTTTTATTCGTAGCAACCCCAGCTATCACATATATTGTAGATTCAATTCTAGGTGAGAAGGAGAGAAAAACATTAGAGATACTTCTGTCAACACCTATCAAGAGAACACATATGATCTTTGGGAAGCTTTTTGCAAGTTCTCTTATAGGCTTAATAGCAGCCCTTGTAGACGTGTTATCAATACTAATATTCTTCATGATAATATCCTTCGCATATCAAGGCGGTATACCGATGGTTGGGATAGATATATTGATCTTAAGCGGGTTGGTGGTATATCTAACAGTATTAGCTACTTTATCACTAGCTCTGCCTATTATAGTGAGATCCTCCACGGTAAGAACAGCTCAAGTCGCTTCATCAATCATAACCATAGTATCTACCATAGCTTATTTCTCTGTACTCTTTGTAGATTACTACTCCTTAGATCAAGGTCTTCAATATCTTCTACTTCTAATACCCTACACAGCCAGTATCATAGCCATTCAGATGTACTCGCTAGGAGATGTAATTATGACACTGGTTGCTATGCTTTCACTTGCTATCTTCTCAATTTCTCTAATAATTCTAACAACACGCATATTAGATGAAGAGAAAATGCTTATGAAACCTCTCTAATAAAATCTAATAAAAAGATCTATTGATTTAGATAGTGTTCCGATACTAAGCTATTACGTATACTCCTCTCTCAACTCTTTTTACAAGACCCTTCTTAAGAAGTCTATTAAGAGCTCCTCTAACAGTGTTGTAATTTAATCCTGTAACCTTGCTAATCTCTTTTGGTGTCATTCTGTTTTTCCCTTTTAGAGCGTCTAGGATTTTCTGAGTGCTACTCATACGATCACCATATAGAATCAGATCTTAGAAGGTTTATAAATGTTACGTTTTGATCTGCTTTCATCTTTTGAAGTTCTAATTAAACCCTTTTAACACCATTGATCTAGATAAACTAATCTTGATCTTATGATCTTGCAGCATGATAAACATATAGTATTCTTTAGCATCCTGTCACATCCTGACTATTTTAATACCCCTCAAAACCTCTACACCGCTAATTTATATTGTCGGAAATCATTATTATCTGGTTTGAGAAGTAGTATATATGGCTAGAAGGTGAAAATAGTGAAATTCGAAATTCTCTTCTTAAGCCGTGGAGGTCAGGGTGCTGTCACAGCTTCAAGAATCCTTGCTGAAGCTGTTGTGAAGGAAGGATATTACGCTCAGGCTATACCTGAATTCGGTGCTGAGAGAAGAGGTGCTATTGTTAGAACTTATATGAGGATTTCAACAGATCCTATAAAGACTCATGAAATGGTTAGAGAACCTGATCTCGTGGTTATATTCTCTAAAGGAATTCTCCAGCATATAGATCCTAAGAATTATATAGATAGAGCTTCCGCGGTGCTTTTGAATTCTGAAAAACCTATGAAGATCGGGAGAAAAACCTTCATAGTTGATGCAACTGGAATAGCCTTGAAGCTAGGGCTTGTAATAGCTGGTTGGCCTCTGGTTAATACCGCTATCTTAGGATCTATTGCTAGGATTACAGGTTTTTACAGGCTTGAAACTCTTGTAGATGTTCTTCAAAACTACTTCAGAGGAGATCTTTTGAATAAGAATCTTGAGGCTGTGAAACTCGCCTACGAGAATACCGTGGAGGTTGGGTGAGATGATAAGAGGTGTTATAAAAAGGATCGATTTAGATTCAGATCCTTCGAAGTATTTAATAGCAAGACCTACTAAAGGTGCTGCAGGTAAGACAGGTCTCTGGAGAACTCTGAGACCTGTTGTTGATCTTAGTAAGTGTATTGATTGCGGAATTTGCTTCCTATACTGCCCCGATGAGGTTATAGATTGGGAGAAAGGTTTGAAGATCAAGATAGACTATGACTACTGCAAAGGCTGTGGAATCTGTTCATCGGTATGTCCCGTGAAAGCTATTAAGATGGTTCCGGAGGAGATGTGACATGGGTTCTATGGGGAGGGTCAAGACAGCTCTTATAGGGAATCACGCCGTAGCTTATGCTGTTAAGATGGCACGTGTTAAGTTTATCGCAGCATATCCTATAACTCCGCAGACTATAATAGTTGAGAAGCTAGCTGAGATGGTTGAAAAAGGAGAACTCGAAGCAGAGTTTGTTAATGTTGAGTCAGAATTCGCAGCCTTGAGCGCTACAATGGGTGCTGCAATGGCTGGTGCTAGAGCTTTTACAGCTACATCCTCTCATGGGCTTCTCTATATGTATGAAATGATATGGTGGGCTGCGGGTGCTAGGGTTCCATTTGTTATGGCTGTAGCCAATAGAGCCATAGGACCTCCATGGAATATTCATACTGATCATAATGATATACTTACAATGAGAGATAGTGGCTGGATTATATCTATGGCTGAGAATGTTCAGGAGACATTCGATCTCATAATACAATCATATAGAATAGCTGAGGATCAGAGAGTACTTCTGCCAGTAGCCGTAGGATTAGAAGGCTTTATACTCAGTCACACAGCAGAATACATAGAGCTACCAGATCAATGGGATGTAGATTCGTTCCTACCCTCCAGAGATCCTGACAAGCCTTATAGGTTTAAAGCTGGGGAAAGATACACTGTAGGAGGTCTCGGCAGTGATGAGAACTATATGATGCTCAAGATCGCCGCTGAAAAAGCTATGATAAACGCGGAACAAGTCATCAACGAGGTTGACAGAGATTTTGGAAAGATATTCGGTAGAGAGTATGGAGGTCTTGTAGAGAGGTATAAAGTTGATGATGCTAAGTATCTCGTCATATCCACCGGAAGCTGGAGTGGAACTATAAAACAAGCGGTAGATATATTAAGAGATGAAGGGTATCCAGTAGGGCTTCTAAGACTAAGATTTATAAGACCGTTTCCTTCTATGGATATTTCTAAAAATATATCAGGAGTTAGAGGTGTAATAGTATTTGATCGAGATATATCACTGGGTAGAGGTGGGATAATTGCTTCAGAGACTCAACCATATGTAGGTGAGAGCTCCTCGTTCTGGGGTGTTGTTGCAGGCTTAGGAGGTGTTGATGTGTCATCAAGAGAATTTGCCGATGTTATAAAAATGTTCATATCCGAGCATGAGTCTAATGGATTCTCCAGAAGAGATCTATTGTTCTACATGAATGGAGAGGTGTTCGAGTTATGAGTGTTAAAGTTAGATTGGATCAGATTCCGAAAGAAAAGTACTCTCTACCAGGAAATGCCGCATGCCCCGGATGTCCTCATATGATAGGACTCAAGATAGTTGGCAAAGCTTTTAGAGGAGAGGCTACGCTAGTTATACCTGCTGGATGTAGCTCTATAGTGCCCGGCTATCATCCTTACACATCTCTAGATATGAGGGTTATTCATGTGCCTTTTGCTTCGGCGCCTGCTGTGGCTACCGGGATCTCTAGAGCTCTAAAGATCAGAGGAGAAGATATAGGACCTGTGATCGTGTGGGCCGGTGATGGAGCTACTTTTGATATAGGCTTTGCAACACTTTCTGGTTCTGCTGTCAGGAATGAAGATATAATATACATAGTATCAGATAACGAAGCCTACATGAATACAGGAGTTCAGGCGAGCGGTTCAACAATGTATGGAGCTAGAACCACTACAACACCTATTCTGGGTAAGAAAGATAGAAGAAAGGAGATCGACCTGATAATGCTTATGCATAAAATACCTTATGTAGCTACAGCAAGTATAGCATATCCTCTAGACTTCTATGAAAAACTCTTGAAAGCTTCAAAGATCAAAGGATTTAGATTCATTCACCTCTTCTCCCCATGCCCTCCTGGATGGAGGTTTGATGATAGCAAAACTGTCGAGATAGCTAGACTCGCTGTAGAGACTGGTGCATGGATCCTGTTTGAATACGCCGAGGGAAAGCTTACGATAAGTCCTCCCAGCAGAATTTACGCTGATAAATCTAAGAGAAAGCCTTTACGAGAGTATCTAGAGCTTCAAGGAAGATTCAAAGGCATATCAGAAGAGGATCTGAAGATAATTGAAGAAATGATTGATGAGAATTGGAGAGTTCTAGAAACATTATCAAAGATCTATTCTTAGATATATGGTGGAAAAAGATCTTTTCTAGCACGTAAACGCGGTTATCACCAAATGATTTTTCCACAAACAACCCCACTAAATCTTGGCGAGATGTAGGGGAGGATATGAGTTTTAGTTCTCGTAGAGATCAGTGTAAGAGCTTACTTCTAAAATCTCTTCGGATCTTCTTGGGTTAAATTCAAATAGTTCTCCTGAAAAACCTTTAATAAGGGAATGGTTTAACAAGGATGAAGAGAGGATCTTCTAACGAGTCTAGTATAGAAAATATATATAGGAAGCCTCGTATAGTGATCATAGCCGAGAAACCTAAAGCAGCTTATAAAATAGCTCAGGCTCTAGGTCCTGCAAGAAGAATTTTAATTGAAGGTGTTCCTATATATGTTATCCCTAAGGATCATAATAATATCATCGTAGTTCCTTCAGCAGGACATCTCTTTACCCTAACAACTTCCTCGAAAGGGTATCCTGTCTATGATTACAAGTGGGTTCCGAGACATCTTGTGGAGAAAGGTTATGAGCATATTGCGAGATATCATAGAGTCTTACCGAAAATACTGAGAGATGCTTCTCTCTATGTGAATGCATGTGATTATGATGTTGAAGGTTCGGTAATAGGTTATATGATTATAAAGAATTGGGGTGATCTTTCGAGAGCTAGAAGAATGAAATTCTCTACACTAACTCGAGAAGATATACTAAGAAGTTTTCAAAATCTAGACCAGCTTGATATAAACATGGTGGAAGCAGGTCTCGCAAGGCATGAGCTAGACTGGATCTGGGGTATTAATATATCTAGAGCTCTTACTGATCTCTATCAGAGAAGAGGATTGAAAAGAGTTCTAAGTGCTGGAAGAGTTCAAACACCTACGCTCAACGAGGTTTTAAATAGGTTTATAGAGAGGGAGGTATTCGTGCCAGAACCTCTCTACAGGATAAATATTAAAGCCTTGTATAGGGGGAGTATCGTAGAATTTCAAGATATTGAAGAACCTTTCAGAGTGAAAGTTGATGCCGAAAAGTTCAGAACTGAAGCTCTTAAGAAGGGTTTTATAGATATAGTTGAGAGTAGCGAGCAGGAGCTGAGATACCAGCCTCCACATCCCTTTAATCTAGGAGATCTTCAGGCTGAAGCGTATGAGATCTATAGAATTACTCCTCAGGAGACTCTTAGAATACTTGAAGATCTATATCTTGAGGGTTTGATAAGTTATCCTAGAACTAATAGCCAGAAGCTTCCTGAAAACCTGGATCATAAGGAGATCTTGAGAGGTTTACTAAGGATCTCTGAGTATAGAAGATATGCTGAGAAACTCATTAAAAGAGGCAGTCTAAAGCCTAATAATGGTGTTAAAGAGGATCTGGCTCATCCAGCTATATATCCTACCGGAGATATACCCAGAAGATCTTTGAAGGATAAACATTATAAGTTATATGATCTGATAGTGAGAAGATATATGGCTACTCTAAGTGATGACGCTCTAGTGAAAGAGATCATATTAAAGGGTTGTGTAGCTGGTAGATGTTTCAGAGCTAGTGGCAGAAGCTTGGAGTTTGTCGGCTGGCTCGAGATATATCACTTCTATAAGATCGAGGAGAGAAGGATCCCATATATTGAGAGAGGATCTTCAATACCTCTTTCAGAAGTTAAGATAGTGAAAAGCTATACAAGACCGCCAAAGCTTTATAACAGAGCTTCTCTGCTTAGATGGATGGAGAAAGAGAATATAGGAACAGAATCCACTAGAGCAGAGATTATAGAGACATTATTTAGAAGAAAATATGTATTTGGCAGAGAGCTTAAGATATCTGAACTAGGTATTGAGGTCGTTGAGATTATAGAGAGATTCTTCCCAGAACTGCTATCGGTAGAACTTACGAGAGAGTTTGAAAAACAACTTGATAGCATAATATTAGGTAAAAGAAAACGTTCTGAAGTAGTTGAGGAAGCTGTAAAAACTATTGATAAGCTTATCGGAAGATTTAAGAATGAGATTAACAATACCTCTATCTCCTCGGATTCTGGAAGTAGATGTGTTATATGTAATATTCCAAGAGATCCTTCTAGTGAGATAGGTTTCTGTAAGATCCATGAAAAAGCTTATAGGAATCTGATCAGATCCTACTCTAGCTGGGCTGAGGATGGATACACATGGCATGAGTATCTAGAGAAGATCAGTAGAAGCAAGATCTCTGGAGGTTTTGTGAAAGATGTAGTGAGATATATAGAAACACATAAGATCCCTGATGGGTTCTCCGTTTATGATAGAAAGAATTAGATCTCTAGAACTTATTCTATCTATCCTTCTAGTCATATTATTTTCAACCTTATTCTACGTGGTAGGAAGAGCAGGTTTACCTGATCTAGGGTTTTATCCCACTCTTTACATAGCATTAATACTGTTAAGCCTTCTGATACTCCTTCTGATCGTGTTAGCTCCTATCGATATCATCCTTGTAAGTACTCCAGCTATGGCCATAGCTCTATGGATTCTCAACCTAAGAGTTTTATCAAGATCTTTAATGTTTGTAGATCCGTTAAGCATGATTCTTTTAATAGGTATTATAACACCATTTCTCTATAGACTTAGGAGGATAGTTAAACCTCCTCTTCTTCTAGCTTCATCTGATATTCTTCGTGGTATATCAAGATATTATAGAGCTTGCTATGAGAGGGTTCTGCTAGATCTAGGTTTGATCTTTATTATAATAGCATTATCTGCTATGATTTTTAAAGGTTATTATGATACAATACTTCGTGTTTATAGCGGTCTTCACATCTATCTACCTGGTGTAGTATTATCATCAATACTTCTCTCAAGTATTAGAAGGAGATATCTACTCCCACTCTCTCTACTCTCATGGATTGGCATGCCTTTATCATACTACCTCTTTCTGTATAAGAGTTTCTATCTAGAGAGAGAAGCACTGCCTATCACGCCTTCGAGTACTGGGATAAGTGTTCTAAGTGTTGAGGGGGTTGTGACTGCTAAGGGTTCTAAGTATTATATAGAGCTGAGCACTTTAAGATCTCCACATATAATAATCCTAGGATCCACGGGATCTGGAAAGACTTTGCTAGGTAAGAGAATAGGATTGAGCGCGTTTAGAAATGATCTGAAAGTATTTATATTAGATCTTCATGGAGAGTATCAGGATCTAGGATTTAAAGTAGTTAAACTCGAAGAGATAGTACAAGGAATTCTAAAAGATATATTCAGTAGAAGAGAATCTATTGATGATTTTATAGATTTTATGAGAACTATCTTCAGGTTAGGACCTATACAAGTTTCAGTTTTATCTGAAGTTCTTGAAGAATATATACGGTTAGAAAGCGATCCTACAAATCTTATCCCATATATAGAGAAAAGACTTTCCGAAGCAGGAGATACAGAGAGAGAGCGTATCATAAGAAGCCTTCTACCATACTTAAAGATAATCTTCGAAAGTATACCTCGAAATGTTCCCAGGAGAGAACTTGATATAAATCAATCTGTTGTGATCGATCTAGAGAGTATTAGAAACAATTCTTATCTGCTTGAGATATACTCCTATTATCTCATAAGATATATCTGGAACCTAGTAAGGTTGAAAGGTTTCAGCGACAGAGTTAAATATATAATGATCATAGATGAAGCTCACAACATTCTTAAAGGAAGATCCTATGAAGTTGTAGAACAAATATTCAGAGAATCAAGAAAATACGGGTTTGGAGTGATTATACTTTCTCAACAGATAGACGAGAGAATATTAAATCTTATGAATAACGCGGGAGTGTTAGAGATCCTTAAGACTGTAGATCCTAAGATCTTAGAATTACTTAGAAATCTACTGCCAGAGCCTACAGATCTTATGGATGAGATTAAAAAACTTAGAGAACTAGAATTCATATCAATAGAACTTGGCGGTGAGAGAAGAAGCGTGAGAGGAAAGATTTTACTAGAGTAGAGGTTCAGCTATGATGCAGATTTATAGTTGATTTTATAGCCTCACCCCTGCTCCCCCATACCCTCTCAAATTTTCATCGGGCTTGGAGGCGTCCAGAGCACCTCTAAACCCTTGCATCATGGTGATAGCTTTTTGTCGAATGTTTGGTCTTCTTCACCTTATTCTTAAGATTGTTTAGGTTTTCGAGAGCTAACTCTCTCTAGAGTAGAGAAAAGCTAGAAGCATATCCAGATCTATTGATGAAACAGCTGCAGGATATCTTATTTTTAATCTCTCGAGAATTTCCGGATCAACTTCTCCTAAGACTCCTATCTCAAAACCCTCTAAAGATATAACACCTCTTCTGCCTTCTATCAGAAGACCTAGGTCTTTAGATATTAGAAGATTCCTACTCTCTCTAGAGATCTTAGGCTTCAGACCTAGATATCTCAGCAATGATACTACCACCGAATGTATATCCTCGAAGCTTATCTCATGATCCATTACAGCTATCGAGATCCCCAGTCTTGTTCTCACACCTGTATAACTCTGAGGATCTCTTACAACAAATTCGTTTATCTCATAGATCTTTATAGGCTTGCTTTCATTTTGTACATACGAGAGTATAGTTAGCATAGAAGGTATCATAGAAGATCTTACTACTGAAAACTCTCTAGACACAGGATTAGATACTTCAATATAATCACTCAACCCAATGAGATCATAGAGATCTTTAGAACCTAGTATGTACCCCATAACCTCTGTAAAACCGAGACCTGTCATTATATCTCTAATTCTTCTAATCAGAAGACTTTCCCTTCTCAGAGATCCTCTGCCAAAGCTATGAATATACTCAGGCTCTATGTTCTCAAGCCCGTGGGATAACAATATTTCTTCAACAAGATCTATCTTATGCAGTATGTCGGCTCTATAAGATGGTATTGTAACTAAGAAGAGATCATCTGATAGAACCTCTACATTAAATCTAGCCTTGAGAAGCTCTCTCACAATCTCGCTACTACTTAGTTTGAGTCCTGTGACATGTTCTATATATTCTCTCTCGAGCTTCATGGATTCAAGAACTCCTCTAGGATAATATCCTCCACCCCATTCTGAGGAGATGTAGATCCTTCCAATATATCTTCTTCTACTATTCTCAGCAAGTGTTGTGGTTAATATCTCTAGGATCTTCTCTACAATTGCTAGATCTGTTCCCGTAACATCGATCAGAAGATCTCTAGTATCAGGCTCTAATCTTGTTATATCGGAATTTATAACAGGTGGAAGACTTATGATCTCATCTCCACATATTATGGCGGGATGCATACCATTTCTAAGAGCAATACCACCATAGCTTCTCCCCTGATCAGTTTCTTTGAGAACCTCCTCCACGCTCATGCTCCTATCTATATGAAGAGGCTTCATAGGAGTCTCTAGAGATACATACCTATAGACACAATCTCCTGAAGGGAGTTTCGAGAGATCATGAATTCCTATTGCAGCCTTCCATCTATTTCTTCCAAGTGTTGTATGGAGCTTCTCCTGGAATTGTATAAGCTCTCTTAAGAACTCCTCTCCAGGTTCTAGATCTCTTACCACAGCCATTAATATGAAAGGTCTTGAATCAACTCTCTCCACACGGAGCCTTACAGATTCATATGATTCATATGAGTATCTCGGGATTCCCAGCTCCATCTCTAGAATGCCTTTTAAAGCTCTTACGATTCCTTCAGAGATCAGCAGATCCGGTCTATCACTGTTTATCTCGACGTTAACATAACCATCCTCTATACTGCTTTCGCTCTTCAGTCTCAGAAGATATTTCTCAAGATCTTTAAGCTCTAGTCTTCTACCAAGTAAATTTTCTATTCTCTCAATAGAAAGCTTTACCACTGGCAATCTTAAACCCTCTTAATCTCTCCAGAGAATATGAATATAGATCTCTTATATCACTGATCTCAAAGTAAGCCATGGCAAGTCTATCTATACCAAACCCCCATGCACCAACATTATACCTAACCCCAGCTATTCTAAGAACCTCAGGTCTGAAGAGACCTGCCCCGAAAACCTCTACATACCCTAGTCCTTTTATCCTCACATAACCCTCTAAGCTTGGTTCCGTGAATGGAAAATACCCCGGCTTGAACAAAGGTTTTCCAAGACCGAGACTCTCTGAGATCTGTGTGAGAACACCCATGAGTTTCCTCAGATTCATGTCTTTCTCCATTATAATCCCATCCATCTGATAGAACTCTGGAAGATGCTTAGCATCTATAACATCTCTCCTAAAAACCTTTCCAATAATGAAAACCCTCTGAGGAGGCTCTCTATGTTCCGATAGATATTTTATAGTAGCTGCTGTAGTCTGACTTCTGAGAACAAGTCTTCTGCTCTTCTCAATATCAAAAACATATCTCCAACCCTTAGAACCTGTGTCCAATCCTGTCTCATGAACTCCTCTAATTATCTCTAAGATCTCTCTGTATGGGGAGAGATCTGATGGCTTAAGATCTAGTATTAGAGAATCATGTATCTCTCTAGCAGGATGATCTTGTGCTTGAAATAATGCATCGAAGTTCCAGAGTTCTGGTACTATTATCTCATCTCTTATCTCGCTGAAACCTAGAGCTATCATTATATCTTTGATCTCTTCGAGAAAATCCCTATAAAAATGTTTGATCCCGGGATCTACTCTAGGAGGCTCTGCCTCAATATTATACTCTTTCAGAATATAATTCCTCCAAGAACCTGTTGATATAAGCTCTGATGTAAGTCTAGAGATAGCAGGTCTTCTAGAAATTCCCTGAAGAACTTGAAGACTTTTTTCTGTTAATTTAAGCATTATGTCTTCGTATTCCATGACCTCTATAAGACCTCTTCTAACAAGCTCGCTGAGAAGATCTCGGTCAATATTCAGGGAATCTAGATCAATACCTTCAGAAGCTCTAGCAAGAAGCTCTCTAGATCTCTCCATAGAACCTCTTACAATTAGAATGATCTCTTCATTTCTTACTTCTATCCATCCTTTCTTCTTCGCAAAACCTATTGCTATAGATGTAGTATCATCTCCAAGAGATCTTCTCACATCTTCTATGCTAGCTCTACCACCTCTACTAGCTAGATATTCTACTAATCTCTCTTCTGGAAATGCTCTCAAGCTCTCCATACCTCTCTTAGTAGTTCTAATAATTCTCCTCTTCTTCCTCTCAACAGAGATAAAACCTTTAGATCTTAGAAGCTCTGAGAGAGATGCTATGCTGCTAGTACTCAGCCTGTATTTATCAAGGAGATCTTGGTGGTAGAGAGCTAGCTCTCTTAGAGAAATCTCTCTACCTACATCTCTTAGAAGCAGTAGAACTCTTAACTCTCCATCGCTAAGATACTCTGCAGAAAAATACTAACACCTCCTCTCATCCAACGATCTTAAGATGATCACAGGCTAACACTCTCACCAGGTTTTAAAATAACAACTCTAACATCATGCAACTTCTCACTAACCTTCTTTCTAAAAATCTCTGGATCTGCAGATATTATCGGGAAGGTGTTATAATGCATTGGAATAACATACTTTGGTTTTAGAAGCTCTACAGCTTTTACAGCTTCATCAATTCCCATAGTAAAGTGACCGCCTATAGGTATCATAGCTATTCTAGGCGTGTAAAGTTCTCTGATTAAACTCATATCATAGAAAACACCTGTATCTCCCGCATGATATATCGAATCATCTCTAGATCTTATCACAACACCAGCTGGCGAAGCTCTTGAAGAACTATGAATCGCTGGTGTGAATACAACTCTCAGATCTTCATCTAGTCTTATGGGACCACCTATATTACCTCCTATAACTCTACCTCTGTCACCTATCTCCTCCCCAACATACTCTGCTAGTTCAAATAATCCTATGAAAATAGTCTTCTTAAACCTCTTCATTATCTCTAAAGTCTCTCCAAGATGATCTCCGTGATCATGTGTTACTATAATATAATCAGGCTCCTGAATCTTTTCAAGCGAGATAGGAGACAAAGGATTCCTTATCCAAGGATCTATAAGTATTCTTTTACCTCCCAAGACTACCTGAAATGCCGCATGACCAAACCATGTGACTTCTAAACTCATTTTAAATCCCTAGAAGTCACTCTCATTAGAAGATTAAAAACCTCTAATACGGTGTTCAGCTCTGATGTAGGTTTATATAAGTTGATTTCATCGCCTCATATTTGTTCCCTTGCATCAGTCTTTAGCTTGCACCACCCTTAGGGGTGTTTAGAGCGATCCCAGGCATCTCACATCTTAAATATCTTAAGAGTATGTTGATGCACAAGATTACATCTCTATCACCTACGAATCCACATCTAGCGCATTGTAGTATTCTACCGCTATCATCATTCAATCCACCTCCACATCTTAGGCATGTTGATGATGCATCCCTAAAGTAGAAGAATTCTACTTCGTAAAGTATAACATTATAAAGTATAGGAAGAAGAACACAGCTCTCTACCCGCTGAAAAAAGATGAAAGATAAAAAATCTCCACAGAAAAACAATAATCATAGAAGAACAACATCAGACAATATAAATCTATATGAAAACCGAAAAAGCTGTGTTAAGCTAAGATATTCTCTTTACGAATAATAATGGTGATGTCTTTATCTTAATCCTCTCTTTCATGAAATCCTCTAAACCAGCGATCTTTAAAGCTTCGAGAACAGCCTCATCTGATGCTCCCTTAGGAATATTAATTTTCTTATCGGTAGGCTCTATATGATTTATATTAATCCTCCTTCTCTTAACACCCGAGAGATTTTTAGGACCTGTCACAAGTACAAAGTTGGAGTCTATTATATCTACTATAACACACTTCCTCCCAGCTTCCCTACCTCTGGTTTTAACACAGATCCTTCCAATATCTATTGCAGGCATTTCTATCCCTTCATGTTTTTATCGAATTAACTTATAAGACTTACACTATTTTTATGTTCTTATTCTTTGAAGTATGGAATATCTGATCTATGATCTATTATACTTATTCAGAGCGTGGTTCTAATCTATTCTAAGAATTATTTGCTTCTTCAGAGTTCTAAAGTTGATCCTTATTTCCTTCTATATATCGCATAGACCATGGCGTGATCCTTGTCGAAAGGTTCTAAATGAACAACATCTATTATCTCAAATCCTCTCTCCTTAAGAACCTCAATCTCCCTTCTATAAACTTCCGTAGGTTCTAAAGTCACATCTATACTCCTAGCCTTAACAGCCATGAGAAGATAACCTTGATCTTTTAGAAAGATCTCGGCGTTATCACTCGCGATCTTAGCTTGCTCTGGCTGCGCCACATCAGCATATATACCATCAACTAGATCTACTATAAACCTGTATTTCAAAGGCTGTCTCGCATCAGCCAGTATAGGAATTAGATTACTTCTGCTCTCAGCAACTAGTATTAGATCTCTCATAACTCTTGGTGCAAACTCTACAGAGTAAACAACACCAGAGGATCCTACTATGTCGGAAACATGGCTAGGAGTAGTTCCAGATCCTGCTCCCAGATACAGGATCTTATGACCTGCTCTTATAGGAAGCTCTTTAATACCCTTCAGCAGTGCTGCAGCAAGCTTACTTCTATAAGCATTCCACTCCCTATACTCAACACCTCCCCAGCTAAACAATCTCTCACCATAAACCCTCCTACCTGGAGCTAGGTTTCTCGTAGCAAGCCTCGCCTCACCTCCTTCAAGCTCTACCACGTAGACATTCTTATACGTAGGATGCTCTTCTAAGCTTAGTATCTCAGACATACACCCTCAACCCTACGTTAATTCTATAACAAAACACTTATTAAACACACTACCATCTCTGCTATCTTCCTTCCTTACCTTCTCCTCTCTTCTTCTTAGGAGGTGGTTTTGGAGGTTTTGTTCTCTCCTCTCTTGGAGGTGGTTTTGCATAGATTTTCTTAATCTCCTCTATTCTCTGCTCAAGAGCTTCTCTAAGCTTGTCACCTATATATCTTCCTGAGTAATAATCTACTCTAGCAGCGATAGCGAGCTTTGTTGCAAGAGCTCTCGCTATTTTACCTCTCTGCCATCTAGGAGCTCTATGAATCTCAGGATGCTGGAATAGAATACCATGCTTAGGAGGCTTACCACCTGTTCTCAGAGCTCTGAACAATGCTTTCTCAGCTCCTAGAACTTGTATAGTGCTCGCGGGCGATTTAGCAAGTTCTTCAAGACTTCCAGCTAGACTTAGCAATCTAGCTCCTAGGGTGGGTCCTACGAGTGCTGTGACGTTCGGGGCTACTTCTCTCATTACAGATGAAAGATAGTTAGTAAGATCAGATCTGATTCTATTTAGTTCTAACATGATTCTAGCAAGAGATCTCATTGAATCCAGATCGGCTTCTGAAATATCACTTCCCATACTCTTCTCAGATGCTGAAATGATTTTTCTAGCAAGACTCTCACCAACCCCTATACTCTTCAGCTTCTCAACAGTCATGTTATCTCTACTACCTATTTCATATACTATTCTCGCATACTGTATATGATCTTCTACAAGCTCATCTAGCTCTGGGAAGTGAACGCTATACCACTCTCTAAGTCTTGCTGAGAATAGATTCAGGGTTTTATCTATATCATCCACCGCTCTTATACTCTGAATCGCGAGAAGATCTCTTCTACCAACAACACTTCTAAGCTCTCTTCTGGTAGCCTCTATAGATACTCTATGCATGAATCCACGTAACTCTTCTAAGCTCTTAAACAAGCCTTCTGATAGATATATCTTCTCAACCTCGGATCTCAGCATGATCAAAGGCTTTGAAACAGTTGATATCTCAACCTTTAAATTCCTCTCAGAGATTATTCTAGCAAGCTCAGGTTCTTCGATGACTATTACCGAATCAGGCTCCTTCTCCTTTAGAATATCGAGAAGCTTTATAAGAGCTTCATCAGCTTCACCGGATCTTCTTCTGATAATAATTTCCGCAAGCTGATCTATGTCGAGAGGTCTGAAAACCTTATACAATATATCTCCATTCTCGCTTAAGACAAATACACCTAGCATGTGTTCCGAAAGATAGATCCTCTTATTCATCATACTACCCGACTTATTAGTATTTAAAAACCTAATAACATTTAGAAGAACAATATATAAGGTTCTCGCAATGAAAGTATTGGTTTTAAGCCATGGAGATTGTGATGGTGTTATAGCAGCTGCACTCTATATACGTCATTTTCTCATAGATCTATATCCTAGTAATATTATGATAGGATTCACACAGCCTTGGAGAGCTTCTAAAGAGATCAAGAGATTCTGCAGAGATTTTTGCGAGAAAATAATATTGCTTGATATAGCTATAGATGAAGAAGTTTTCTCAGCTATAGCTAATAGTATTGGAAAAGGTTCAGAGATCCATATAATAGATCATCACACAACAACAGGTCAATGGGTTAATAAGCTCAGAGACCTTGGTGCAAATATTCTATGGAGTAGATCTACATCAACGCCCAGGCTAATCAAGGAATCTCTTAAGATCACGTTAAACCCCTATGAAGAAAACCTTGTGGAAATAGCGGATGCTTGTGAAGGTAGTGAAACTAGAGGTAGTGACATAAAGAACCTTGCAGATCTATTGAAACTAGCAATATCAAGAGACCCCAGCGACATAGGTTTTCTAACAAATCTTCTTAATACAATGCTTAGAGGTGGAAGAATAGAAGAACTCGAAGAACTTAGATCCAAGGCTAAAGCTGGAAGAATGCTTGTAGACAACTTACTAGATAAGATCGCTAGCAGAGGTGAGGTTATAGGAGATTTCATATTATTCTATCTCCAGCCCGCAGAATCAAGGATCTATGCTGGATTATTTGGAATAGCATGTACCGAGGCTAGTAAGAAGTTTAATAAAGACGTGGTAATATTGAGAGAAGAGGATTCAAAGATTGTTGTGACAGTCAGATCTCTAAGTGATAAGGCTCTCAGCATATGCAAAGAGATAGTATCTAGAACATCTTCTGGGAAATATGGAGGTCATAAGGAAGCTGCTTCCGCAACCATACTAGGATACAGTCTTAAAGATACTATCGATATTGTGAGGGAGATTCTATGGAGTATGACGAGGAAGAAGGAATCTACAGAACAATAGATCATAGAAAACTAGAATCTGTAAGAGAGATCATTGCAAAAAGCATGAGGAATAGTGTAGTAATAATAATCGGAAGATGTAGCGTTATATACAAGGGTAGAGCTAGTTCTGAGACAGGATATGATGTTAGAATGATCATTATAAAACCTGATGGAACTCTACTGGTTCACGAAGCTGTAGGAAGAGATCCTCTCAACTGGCAGCCTCCAGGATCTTTATGTACCATACATACACAAGATCATGAGCTTCTAATAAGATGCTATAGAAGTAAATATCGTGAGGAGGTTCTGATAAGATTTGATAAACTCTACCACGTAGGGGTTGCAAGGATCGGATATTCTAGATATTTTGAGGTTAAAGGTGTTGAAAAAGATCTCGTTAACATGATTGCTTCAAGCTCTCTACCAATAGATCCTGAGGCTAGACTTATAAGCCGAGAGTATCACACACCGCATGGGAGAATTGATCTTTTGTTTAAGAACTATTCTAGAAACATCCTATATGTGGTGGAGGTTAAAAACGAGAGAGCTGGAGTAGCCGCGGTAGATCAGCTTAGAAGATATGTGGAGTATATGAGAAATCATTATAGAGAAGGTTCTGTAGCAGGGGTTTTAATAGCTGGAGGAATATCTGATGAAGCTCTGAGAGAGCTTCTCAGCCAAGGCTTCTACTATATAGATTCTAAGAATCTGAAACCTAGTGATAGAAAAGATCTATATGAATATCTAAGAGGTGGAGGATCTGAGAATTAGTTTTATAGCGTTTGAAAGCCTAGGAGTTAGATCTATGAGCACTTTTATAGAGACTAGAGATGCTCTCATACACATAGATCCAGGAGTTTCTCTGGCACCCAGAAGATACGGTCTACCACCTCATGAAATAGAGTTGAAAAGACTTGATGAGAGTTCTAAAGAGATCTATGAGATGGCTAGAGATGCTGAGATTCTCATCATCACACACTACCACTATGATCATCATGATAGAGGTAGGAGGATCCCTCTAGACATATATGATGGCAAGAAGGTTTTTATAAAAAATCCTCTTGAGAATATAAATTATTCTCAGAAGATCAGATCATCTATCTTTCTAAAGCTTATAAGAGATAGAGTTAAAGAACTGAACACATGTGAAGGGAGAAGTATCAGCATAGGCTCAACTAGGATAATATTCTCTGAGGCTCAGCCGCATGGGAAAGATCCTAGGCTCGGCTACGTAGTTCAGGTATTCATAAGCGATGGAGAAAGCTCATTCCTATACACATCAGATATTGAAGGAGCACCTCTCGAGCAACATGTGAATTGGATTTTAAGTTTAAAGCCTGAGATCGTTCTCTTAGATGGTCCTCTGACATATCTTCTAGGCTATAAAATGAGTGATGAGGATCTTGAGATCTCGAAGAGGAATTTGATTAGAATAATCAGAGAAGCCAGGCCTAGGAAGATGATTCTTGAGCATCATCTTCTAAGAGATAAGCTGTATAGAGAGAGAATAAAAGAAGTTTCCGAGGAAGCTCAGAAACATGATGTCGAGATCCTTACGGCTGCTGAATTTATGGGAAGAGATAACATGTTTTTAGAAGCTTATAGAGACGAGCTTTATGGTGTTAAGAGAAGAGTAGAAGAGGAGGATCTATCAGAATATGATGGGTAGAGCTTCTATTATAATCCTCATCAGCTTCACAACAACTCCTATCGGTCCTGGAACTCCTATCTTCGCTAATGCCACGAGTACAAGTTCAGGTATTCTGACGATCTTCATTCAATTCGATATTATTTTAATTCTTTTAATAGGTGTTCTTCTAATCCTGCTAGGTCTCATGCTGAGACGCTTAAGAGCTGGGAAAGAAAATAGTATTACTCAGAAGGATGAAACCTGTTGATTGACTGGAAAAAAGTTAGAGAGGATCTTATTAGAGGCAGACCTGTCCTTATATATGATCTTGAGGGGAGAGAAGAAGAGACTGACATGGTTTTCTTCGCAGGTTCTATAGATCATAGGTCTATTTACGAGCTTAGAAGAGAAGCTGGAGGACTTATATGTTATGTCACATCAGATCATGTTGCTAGAGAGCTTGGTCTTGAATTTCTCTCGGATATTCTCATGAAGCATCCTTTATATAGAGAGCTTGCCAACAAGAGACTTAGATATGGGGATATGCCTCCCTACACCCTCTACGTGAATCATGTGAAGGTTAGAACTGGTATATCTGATAGGGATAGAGCTCTTACAATACGAGAGCTTGATAAAATAGTAGATCTTATCGAAAACGGAAGAAGCGATCTAGCTAGGGAGATCTTCTACAGAGATTTCGTATCTCCAGGACATGTGCCTATACTAATAGGTAGAAGTGCTAGTATTAGAAGAGGTCATACAGAACTGAGTCTCATTGTAGCTAGGAGAGCAGGGCTTAGACCTAGCATGGTTATTGCCGAGATGCTTGATGAAGGTGATTCTATGAGTAAGGATAATGCGATCAAGTATGCTTCTTCGAGAGGTATCATATTTCTTGAAGGAAGAGATCTTCTAAGAGAAGAGGGTGTTTTATGATAAAGATAGGAGTTGTAGACACAACATTTGCTAGAGTTAATATGGCTGAGATTGCTATCAAAACTATTAAGGATCATATTCCTAATGCTAGAATTATAAGATACACAGTGCCAGGTATAAAAGATATACCAATCGCAGCGAAGAAACTCATCGAAGAAGAAGGGTGTGAAGGCGTTATAACATTAGGTTGGGTTGGTAAGAGTGAGACTGATAAACTTAGCTATCTGGCTTCCAGTATCGGTATTATAATGGCACAGCTTATGACTAATAAGCATATCATCGATGTCACAGTACATGAAGATGAAGCTGATGATGAGAAGAAGCTATATGAAATAGCTCTAGATAGAGCTAGAAAACATGCGGAAAATCTTGTCATGCTGTTAATGAGAGGGGGAGAAGCTCTAAGAGGAAGAGCTGGAATGGGTGTGAGACAGGGAGCTCCAGATGCTGGTCCTATAAAGATCTAGGGGTGGTAGAGATCTTATATGATGCTCATTGTCATCTTCATGAGTATTCTGATAGAGAGATAGAGGATCTTCTTAGAGAGAATGATATTATTATAACAGCTGTATCAGATGATCTGGAGAGTTCTATAAGAACGCTGAAGATCTGGGAGAAATTTAGCGATAGAATCACGCCTTGCATAGGTATACATCCGTGGAATTCTGAGAGATATGAAGAGAGAGATCTTGAGAGAATTCTAGAAGTTATGAGAAGACTTAAGATAAAATGTATCGGAGAGGTAGGGCTTGACCTAGTTTTCACTCCTCATTCTTTCAACAAACAGCTTCAGCTATTCACACAGATCTTAGAGAGTATTAGAGGAAGTGATGTTACTCTTAATATACACTCACCAGGTGCTTGGGGCAGGGTTCTCAATCTACTCCAGAGATATGATGTGAAGAAAGCATTATTTCACTGGTATACAGGACCTCTAGATCTTCTCAAAGAAATCAGATCTAGCGGATATATGATCTCTATAAATCCAGCATTAAGAATTCAGGGAAAACACATGGAAGTAGCTAAGAGAGTAGATCTAGAAGGTTTTCTAGTTGAAAGTGACGGCCCCTACAACTATAAGGGTATGCAACTCTCTCCTAGAATGATCTTAAGCACGGTAAAGTTGCTAGCTGAGATCCGAGGATTAAATTATGAGGATATCACTAGGATTCTTGAGACTAACTACCGCAGGTTATTCTCCTGATCTTCTTATGGAAATAGATATATTCCACATAGCCAGGATTTAGTCACGGACCCCGCCTCCTCACACCTGTGGAGATATCATTTTGATAGATGAAGATGAAGCAGGTCGGTCGGGCGGGGTACAATACTGATGAGGAGTATCCGGTCTGAGTATATGATGAACCTAGACCAGTCTGACTATTCTTAGAGTTAGCATCTTGGAGATAAGTAAATAAAAATACTTTATTAAGGGTTATATATAGAATGGAGGTTAAGATGCCAGAAGATAAGGATAGAAGTAGGAAGATTAAAAGTATAGAAGATCTAGATCTCTCGCCATCAGTTATTCAAAAACTTAAAGAATCAGGCTTCACAACCATAGAATCCCTGGTAGTGTTAAGTGCTCAGGATCTCAGCACTATTATAGGGGTTCCGCTTCCAACAGCCCAGAAAATCATAGCCACAGCTAGAGAAGCTCTAGATATAAGATTTAAAACAGCGAAGGAGGTTAAGATGGAGAGACTTAGTATTGGAAGGATAACCACTGGTAGCAAGTCTCTAGACCAGCTTCTGGGGGGTGGCGTGGAGACTAAGACGATCACAGAATTCTACGGAGAGTATGGTACTGGAAAGTGTGTTTCAAGAGATACTCCCGTTCTATTTCTGAATCCTGACACACCTCATCTGATGCCTATCGAGAGGATCTATGAGAAGTATAAGAGCATCTATGGAGAGGAGAAACACGATGAAGGAACTGCAGTAAGAACTTCCGGTCTTAAGACTGTATCATTTGATGGAAAGGATCTTAGAATAGCAGAGGTTTCTTACATATATAGAGAGAGAGTTAGAAAGATCATAGAAATAGAACTTGAGAGTGGCGTGATCAGGGTGACGAAGAAACATAAACTTCTCACACTTTCTGAAAGAGGAGTAGAATGGATTCCTGCTGGAGAGATCTCTAGAGGATGGTATATAGCTGCCCCGAAGAAGATCTCGATGGATCTAACTCCTCGAGATTTCGGTATATCTAAGGAGGATCTATACTTTCTAGGAGTGGTTCTGGCGGCAGGATCTAAGGATCTTTCATATGTGAGGATTCAGAGGAAAGAGATTGCAGAATGGATCATAAGATATATTACTAGGAAGACCGGTGAGAAGCCTATCACCACAGAAGATATCGAGAGTAACTATACAACAATACTCCTAGGAAGTGTGAGAAGCTTTCTATCAGAGTTCATAGATCTAGATGCTAGAGCTCCTCGATTTGAGAAATTCTATCTAATGCCTGAAGAGATGCTATATATACTGATCTTAGGGCTTGTAGAAGGTGGTGAGACTGTTACAACTCCTAAATCATACAGACTTGTTATTAGAGGTGAGGAGCTTGCGGAATTCATATCTTATATCCTAACAAGACTGGGGATCACATTTAAGATAAAGCCTGCAATAGGTTTAGGAGAGGATGCGTACAATCTCAGGATCAGAAGATCTGATGTGAACGCTGAAACTCTTAGCAGTATAGGAAGAACTTCAGAGAGAAGTGTTTGGTCTAGAATTAAAGATAATAAGTTTGAGAGAATCCCGGCTAAACTGCTTCTATATGTGAGAAAGATTTTTGAAGAGCTATCAGATGTTAGAGACATAGTAGAAGCTCATAGGAGTGAGAAGGAGGCTGATGAGGTAATAACATTTCTAGCTAGGATCAAGCTTCTACTACGTGAAGCTCCTAAAAAGAGGAGGTATGTATCCTCAGATTTAGTTAGAGAGTTTAAATCTCTAGCTATAGAACTCAGAAGATCTTTAGAGGATTATATGAAGAAATTCTCAGAAGAGAGTAGCATAGAATCATATGATATTCTCAAGAGATCTTACGACAAGTTAGAGAAACTGATAGAAGTAGCTGACACAGCTTTGAAATTCCGCTGGATAAGAGTTAAGAGGGTTTCAGAAGTTGATTACAACGACTATGTATATGATCTAGTAGTTCCAAAATATCATAATTTCATTGGAGGTTTAGCACCAGTCCTGCTTCATAATACTCAGATATGCCATCAGCTTTCTGTGAATGTGCAATTACCTCCAGAGAAGGGAGGTTTGAAAGGTGGCGCCGTGTATATGGATACCGAGGGAACTTTCAGGTGGGAGAGAATCGAATCCATGGCAAGAGCTAAGAACATGGATCCTGACGAGGTTATGAATAACATATACTATATAAGAGTGGTCAGTAGCGATCATCAGATGGCTGTAGTAGATGAACTAAGAGAGCTTATACCCGAGAAGAATATAAAGCTCGTTGTAGTAGATTCTGTGACAGGACATTTCAGAGCAGAGTATCCTGGTAGAGAGAATCTAGCTCTAAGACAGCAGAAGCTTAATAAACATCTTCATCAGCTTCTCTCACTAGCAGAGGTATTTAACATAGCCGTAGTTATAACTAATCAGGTTATGGCGAGACCAGATGTATTCTATGGAGACCCAACAGTAGCTGTAGGAGGACATGTTCTGGGTCACGCACCAGGTGTTAGAGTTCAGCTTAGGAAGAGCAGAGGTAATAAGAGAATCGCAAGAGTAGTAGACGCGCCTCATCTACCTGAGGGTGAGGCTGTATTTGCAATAACCGAGGAAGGCATTCAAGATATATCTGAGTAGTGTCTGAAATTCTCAAGCTTTGAAGAGACATAGAAGCCCTACTATGAATCCTCCTACGAGAGGAGTTATAAAGACTTCTATGAATGCAGCTATTACCAGTAGAAGTGCTGAGTATAGCATGTATCTTAAGCTTCTTAAAATAACACTTCTCATGCTGATCTCTAGATCTGTTCTACCAAGTTTTCTTCTAATAAGATCTATTAGCGCTTTAGATATAACTATAGAGGCGATCAAACTGAAAGCAATACCAGGTATCTCAAATACACCATGAGGCAGTAATAGAGCTATCTTCACAACTACAAGGTCTTGCTCCGAGAATCTACAGTACGCCAGACTTTGAAGAGTTTCTAACATGTTTGCATCTAGTAGAGGAGCTGTCATTATAGCTCCGATAATAAACCCCTGATATATGTAGAATAAGATAGATCCTATAATCGTTGGGGAGAGAACATATATTATCACAGCTACTAGAAGATTATTAGTAAAGATCTTCATAGGTAGCATGAGCATTTCTCTGAGATCTGATGGAGAGAAACTCTCGTTTCCCAGGATCTGCTTAGCCTGTTCGTAGAAGGATGTGTAGCGATTATTCTTGAAATCAGCTGGTGTGAGAGTTCCAACGTATGCGGATGCTATGAAGAGCGCTAGTACTATCAATAATACTATGTAGGTTTTCAACCTCATACACCTACTCTAAATATTATCAGAAATAATATAAGTAAGCCGACCTATACAAACACGCATCAGAGCCGAGGCTTGAAAACCAGTTCTATTCTCTATCTTCTTCTAGAGCTTTCATTATTCTTCTTCTTGTAGTTTCAAGATCCTCTGGAATAGTCTTAGCTCCTGAGATTATTGGTAGAAAGTTCGTATCTCCACTCCATCTAGGAACCACATGTATGTGAAGATGTGATTCTATGCCAGCTCCAGCTATTCTACCTATATTCACTCCTATGTTAAACCCCTGAGGATTGTACTCTCTTCTTATGGCTTTGATTATCTTCTTGAGAATTCTCACGAGATCTAGAATCTCATCATCTTCTAGAAAAATGATGTCGGGGACATGTCTTCGTGGGGCTATCATTACATGTGCAGTGTTATAAGGGTATGCGTTGAGTAATGCTATAGAGCTTTCACTTCTCAGCACCACATGATATTTCTCGGGTTCTTCAAAAGCTTTGCAAAATATACATTCTGAGATCTTATCAGCTGATGATATATAGCTCATCCTCCATGGAGTCCATAGAATATCAATACCGTATCCTCTGAGGAGTTCTTCTTTCAATATGATACTCCTCTCAATATATTAAGCTCTCTAGACAAATATAATTAGGTGTTTTAAAATGCCTCTTGTTAGAAGAAGAGAAGTTCCTCTAAGAGTATCAGATATAATGATCCGTGAGGTTGTAACAGCTAATGAAAACACCCAGATCTCAACAATAGCAGCTATGATGTACGAGAAAGGTGTTGGAAGCGTTGTCGTGGTTGATAGCGAGGGAAAGCCTACAGGTATAATCACTGAAAGAGATATAGTATATGCTTTTGCAAAGAACATAAGAAGAGATGCTCCAGCATGGAGTATTATGACTGAGAATCCTGTCACGGTGAAGGAGAATGATCTCATTACTACAGCTATGGAGAAGATGAGAGAATTAAATGTTAGGCATCTGCCCGTTGTTAATGAAGAGGGAAAGCTTATCGGTATAATATCGTTTAGAGATGTAATAGATTCTATATCTCTTCTATTCTCTCTCATGAGATAGAAAGAGTATTATATTTTCAACCCTTTGCAACTCCTATAGGTCTGAGTCTTGCTACAAGCCTTGAAATCCCAACCTTATCTGCTACAAGAGCTACTCTATCAACATCTTTATATGCTTGAGGAGCCTCCTCAGATATGATCCTTCTATCAACAGCTCTCACATAAATACCTTTGCTACTTAACTCGCTTAGAACCTTCTCAGCTGGATAGCTTCTCACAGCTCCAGCTCTGCTAGACCATCTTCCAGCTCCATGTGGTGCCGAGTAGAATGTTCTCTCACTCTCTCTAGTTCCTATCATCACATAACTTGCAGTACCCATGCTACCTGGTATTAGCACGACCTGACCAATGCTTCTATGAGCTTCAGGTATCTCAGGATGCTCTGGCGGGAATGCTCTTGTAGCACCTTTTCTATGAACTATAACCCTCCTCCTCTTACCATCTATAACATATTCCTCTATTTTAGCTATATTATGAGCCACATCATATACTATGCTTAGATCCAGATTCTCAGCTTCTGTTCCAAACACTTTAGCAAAACTCTCTCTACTCCAATGCGTTATAAGCTGTCTATTTGTGAACGCGAAATTAGCAGCAGCAGCCATAGCTCTGAAGTAGTCTTGACCCTCTCTAGAATTAAATGGTACTGATGCGAGCTCTCTATCTGGTGGTGAGATACCGTACTTCTTCATAGCTCTCTCCATTATAATAAGATAATCGCTGGCAACCTGATGACCTAATCCTCTGGATCCTGTGTGGATCATTACCACCACCTGTCCTTCGAATAAGCCTAGCTTTTTAGCTACATTCTCATTATAGATCCTGTCGACAACCTGGACCTCTAGAAAGTGATTCCCAGCTCCTAAGGTTCCCAGCTGTTCTCTGCCTCTCTCTTTAGCAACTTTAGAGACTTTCGTAGAATCAGCCCATTCGATCCTTCCTCTAGACTCTATATACTCTCTATCCTTATCCCATCCAAAGCCTCTTGAAACAGCCCATTCAACACCCTCATCAAGAACCTTATTAAGCTCATCAATAGTGAGTCTGAGCTTTCCAGTAGCTCCAACACCGCTAGGTATGTTATCAAATAGTGTATCAACAAGTTCTCTAAGCTTAGGTCTTACATCCTTCTCTGTTAGATTAGTTCTCAGAAGTCTTACACCGCAGTTTATATCATAACCTATACCTCCAGGAGATATGATACCTTCATCAACGTCAAAACCCGCAACACCACCTACTGGAAATCCATAGCCTTGATGCCCGTCTGGAAGCACATGAACCTTCCCAAGAATTCCAGGGAGTGTGGCTACGTTAGCTCCCTGAACTAGTGTTAGATCTTCTCTCATCTTGCTTAGCAGAAAATCATCTGCATAGATCATCACATCTGTTCTCATACCCTGCCTAGAGCCCTTAGGTATTATATACACGTACTCTTCTGAAGTCTTCTCAACTCTCACAGACATAGACACACCTCAGTATATTATATAGAGCATAATCACCTAATAAGACTAAAACTCCTTTTATAACTTTCTCAGCTAGAAGCTTGAACAGCTGATTCATTTTATATCGGTCTATATCAGCTGATGCCCGCTCCTCTATTATGAAAACTCTGTGGAATTCTTCTATATACTCCTCCTCTCAACCTCATCATATCTTCTACAAATGTTTTAGGCTTCATCCTGGTTTATAGCTCTATATCGCTCTTCTACTATAATCTTGTTTTTAGACCCCTCGTAGGTTTTCTATCTCTTCTCTAACTCCTGTATAGAGTGTTTCTACAGCGGGCTTAGAGAGTTTAGCTCCAGAACCATCATGCTAGATAAGTATGTATAGGAAAATTAGATGAGATAGGTTCTCTTGAATCATTTTGAGATGTAAGTATATCGGCTATCTAGCTTATCTCTAAGCTGATAAGAAGCTGAATTCCGGAGAACATCTTACCTATCTCATGAAAAGCTCCTCATATTTTCTAACGTGTTCTACACTGTTTCTCACATCTATGAAAAGCTGTGCTGCTTCTCTTACATCTTCTACCATGACTTTATCCCTGTTCTTCTGTCTCGCTATAATTCTCGCAGGCTCCATAAGTTGTACCGCGTGTCTCAGGCTTGTTGTCGCTCCTATCTCGACTAGTTCTTCTAGTGCTTTCTCGTCTAGAACTACTTCTTCTTCTTCAGCTCTTATCTTGAGTATTTCGCGGATCTCATCTCTAGTATATGGGTGGGTGGGTATTATAAGTAGTCTGTCTAGAAGATCTAGAGGCATGCCATGTGGAGATTCCTGATCTGTTCCTCTGATCCTTGTTATACCTCTATTCGTAGCCATTATGATTATAGGTGCCATCTCGCTCTCCATGGCTCTTGATAGGAAGCTGAAAACTTCTATATCGAGCATGTGAGCATCATCTATGAAGATAACACCTGGTATAAGCTCTGCACGTCCTTCTTCAATCCATTTTCTAACGAGTTCATCAACTTGTTTTCTAAGCTCTGGATCTATTTCTCTCTCGCTTTCGAAACCGAATATGGAGAATATAGATGCTTTTCTGAGAGCCATGTTGAGATCTAGGTCGTGTAGTGTGAAGGTTCTAACTATCTCTTTCTGTTTTTTAACAGGTCCTTTAGGGATCTCTGTTTTTCTATATATATCCACATCATATACTCTAGCACCCTCCACCTCAGCTCTTCCAATAATGTTAACAGCACCTGTCTCAGCATCGATCCATATTACATCTCCTTTTCTAACACCTCTTTCTATGAGCTGTTCTACAACGCTCTGACCCACGTTTAAGGTGACCTGATCATCTGATGTAGCGAGTGTTATAGAAGCTTCTCTAGGTATGAATGCGTAGGGATTATAAGGATGTTTAACTCTTCTAATCCTGATATCCTTAACATAGCCTTCATATACTGTTCTCATCTCTCTAATTCTAACACCTATAGCTCTTCTAAGAGCTTGTGTTAGAACCTCTGTCTTCTTAACTTCAGCAGAGTATATATCTGAAGCGCTTATATCAACGAAGGGAGTGTCCTCGCCAAGTTCTCTGGCTATTCCTATTGCTAGTGCTGTCTTACCACTTCCAGAAGGTCCTACAAATAGAATACCTCTACCAGCCATCTTACCTTCTTTAATCATTTTAACAACGATCCATGCAGCTTCTCTAGCTTTAACCTGCCCTACCAGACCATCACCTATGAAGCTAGCTCTACCATTCTCATCAACGCCTAATCCTCTTATATGGGTGTGAAATCCTCTTCTCCTGAGCTGAAGCTTTACCTCTCTTATAACCTCACTCATTAAACCCCCCTGAAAATATTATTCATAGATCCTGTTTTAAAGCATTTTACAAGATCAAAGCTTAGAACACATAAAAAACTTGTGACCACAAGTGCACACACTATCTTTAAATACACCTCATACAAAGCCCTTTGGTGACGGTGAAGAAGAGAATGAAAACCTATACATATAGAAGAATATTAGGATTCACACTCTTAATACTAGTTCTCGCAGGAGTAGCACCACTGCTAACAACAGTAGTAAGAGCACAGA